>NZ_BAAHSI010000037.1:0-9371 GCF_054601575.1 Faecalimonas canis
CAGACTAAAGTCCATAATTCAAAAGCGTTATGCGTCACCTGTTAAGTGACTGCATAACGCTTTTTTCTACATCATCTGTTTTTGCTCCGCTTCTTCCATTGTTGTATATCCATAATATTCTGTTGTCCGGCGCATGATTTCTTCTACCATATTTATTCCACGTTTCGCAAAATCGACAACCATTGCCGCATATCTGACAAGAGTTTCCATTGAATATGTTTTTAATTCTCCTCTCAAATATGTTTCAAAAGAAATATTGTTCTCCTCATCTTCCGAAGTATGAATCAGTCTTGCCTGCCCCGATAAATGCGGATATTTCTTTGCAAATTCTTCTCGCCATTCTACCTGTATAGGAACTATACCTTCTATCATTCTGCATTTTTCTTCCGAAACTTCCGGCAAATTATCTTTAATAACTTCATACTCGTCTTTCGCCGTACTTTCCATCATATAAGCATATTTCTCCATAATAAGATTGCGTCCCTGCTGCCCGCCTTCTTTCAAATCTTTACAATAAGAATTTAACAGTTCCTCTCCCCATACAGAAAACTGACTTTTTCTCATAATATCAAATGTTTCAAAATCGTCCTGACAGGAAGCACGTCCCCCTGTATTTCTCACTTTCTGAAACATCTCCCATTCTGATTTCACAATTTCTTCTATCACATTCATTTTCTTTTCTCTCCTTAATATTCTTTCTACATGACATTCCAAAAAATCTTCCTCACCTTCTGTCAGATTTTGTTCTTTCAATTCTCTCAAAATCATGGAACAGATTTTTTCTATTATCATACTTTTCTCTTCAGGCGTCTGCACTGTAAACAATTTATCAAACCACTGTTTAGTTTCAGATAATTTTGGCAGTGTTGCCATTTTTCTAAACATCCACTTATAATATGGCATAAATGTATTATTCAGCAAATAAATCAAATTGCATCCCGCCTGCACAAATTCACGCAGTGCCATCTCTCCCGCTGTATATTCTCCTCTCTTTACACAGCGAAGATAATTATACTGCCCTGCTTGTGCTGCCAACGCTGTCATCTGCGCTATTTTACGCACCCTCACCTCATAGGGATACCCTTTTTTTAATTCTCTCTGTATATGTAAAAATGTTCCTTTTCCATTTTTAAAAATTTCTCCTGCCGTCACCTGTGCCAGCGCCGTTTCAGATACGGAAAGCCATGTATTCTCTTTTTCTTCCTTTGTATACTTTTCCGGATATAATAAAACTTCATACAATTCTCTTCCAAGAAATTCTTCATAGAATGCTCGCACATTCAAAATCCCCACTCTGTTTTGTCCTTGAACAGTCACTTGTCTTGGCGGAATATTTCCAAAAGTTTTTGGAAGTTTATTATATTGTTCTTCCATTTCCTTTCCATATTTTTTCGTATCCTCTTCTTCCAGCCAAACACAAAATGCCGGTCCAAAATCATGGTCTGTAGAAAATATATCATCAAATCCAAAACATTCTGAACCATGTCCCATAAGTCCAACCGTCATTCTGTCAAAACATTCCGGAAATTTTTCTTTCAACATTTTCTTTCCATACTCTTCATAATAAAGACGAGAAATCTCCATTCCTTTTTTTCTATTTTGCTTCATTCTCGCATCTTTTGCCTTTTTACGAAGATATTCTGCCTGTTGCAAAAAACCGCTCTCCTCTAACACAATCGCACAATTTTCACAGGTGATCGCATAATTTTCACATTCACCATAATGTTCCAATATTTCTTTTAATGCTTTCGTATAATACTCTACAGATTGCCCATAGTCTTTCTGCAAATAATATCCGTGTGCCAAAGAAGCAAGAAGGGCTGAGTAATGCGAGCCCTTTACTGCTTCCTTTTCGTATAATCGCAATGCTTTCTGCAAAGCAGTAATTCCCTTCGTATAATCCTTCATCTCGAAATACACCGTTGAAAGATTTGTATAGGTCGAAGCAATTTCTGTCTTATATTCCGGAAACATCTTAACAATTTCTAATGCAGTATGCAGACAATCCACTGCCTGAGTATACTCTCCAACTCCTTGATACGCCATACTCATGTTATTGTAAAGCCCCGCCTGTTTTATATCCGGCTGTGTAAGTACATTTTCATAAATACAATTCGCTTTACGATAGATGTCTAAAGCCTCTGTATATTGTCCTCCCGAACGGTATGCCGTTGCCAAATTAACAAGCGTTGTCGCATGAAATTCCGTATTAGCTAAATTCAATTCTCTAATTAATTTTTCTGCTTCTCCCCCATTTTCAATTGCCTCTTCTGCTCTTCCTACGCTCCTGTAATAGCCTGTCAGTTCATTATAAAGACTTAGAAGTGTTTCTTTATCCTCTTCCTTTTTTGCCTGTTCTATACATTTTTGCAAAAAAGGCTCCACCTCCGAAATTCTTTTCTCGGCAAAAAGCCTGTCCAATTGATTTAATATATTTTTCTCATTCATATTTTCTCCTCCTTCCCTATTATACATATTTTTTACCTTTTCGGGTATAAACTTTCATTTCTTAAGAAGTATTAAGAAACAAACCGCTAATTTTAAGAATATTCGTCATTCTATTCAATCCGTTCTTAAGATTCATCTGTCATAATATGATAAGAAACGAGGAGGGGACATAACATATGAAGAAATTTCAAAAATTTTATCCATACATATTACTAACTACTTTCGCCTGCTGTCTTATTTTCATTATCTGGCCGGACAATGTATCTTTTGGCTCTACAACAGATTGGGTTCAGCAGCATATTAAAATCGCGGACTATTTCCGCACACTTTTTTTTAATAACGGACAACTTTTTCCTGACTATGCAGCCCATTTAGGCGGAGGAGTCAATATTTATGCGCTATCCTACTACGGACTCTTCCGACCGGACGTACTTATCAGTTACTTAATTCCTTCTATAGATATGGAATATATCGTTGTCACCTACATTCTTGCAGAATATATTGCAAGTATTAATCTCTGCTTTTTTTGGCTGAAAAAACATAATATACGAAAAGATATTTGCTTTATTTCCGCATTTTTGCTGGCAACATCTTCTCTCTTATTCCAAAGTCACAGACAGATTATGTTTATCAATTATATGCCTTATCTGTTTTGTACATTGCTCGCCATTGACAACTTTTTACAAACAAAAAAAATACGATGGATTTCTTTATCCATAGCGCTCGTTATTCTGCACAGTTATTTTTTTAGTGTGACTGCAATTATTCTTTGCACAGGTTACTTCCTTCTTCGATTGGAAAAGAAAACTGAGAAAAAAAATCTCATATTGAAATATATAGGAGCTGTTTCTCTTGGCATTGGAATGTGCGCGGTTCTCCTCCTTCCTACCGCCTACTATATGATGCAGATTAAAAAAGACAGTGGAAAATCTCTTTCTCTCATAGAAATATTCGGGATTACTCCTTCGTTGAGAGGACTCTTATATTATTCCTATGGCGCAGGACTGACAATTATTGTTCTCTTTGTGTTAATTCTTTCTTTACAGTATAAACGCACAAAGAAGATGGGACTTATCCTTTTATTCTGCCTAAGCAGTAACCTTGTCGCCTATTTATTAAACGGAACTTTGTATGTACGCTATAAAATTTACCTTGTTTTCCTTCCATTCATTTTATATGCCTTTGCTAAAACATTGCAGGAAATGTACTTTTCGGAAAAGAAAATACATTTTTATCCGCTTCTCTTTACCGGCATACCTGTTTTAACTATTTATCTATTCGACCGCCGAAAAACAGAACTTCCGATACTTTTAGATATTGTAGTAACCTTCATTCTCCTTATCCTTTTCTATCGGAAAAAAAATACGGCATATTTGCTCTTTGCCTGTATCCTTCCCTTCATTATCTGTATACAGTTAAATGAAACCGAAGTCTATCCTACAAAAGAAGATACTATTTTTTCAGATACGGAACTGGCAGAATTTTGCGCCACTTATAAAGGGAGATTTTTGGATACGACCACAGGACTTCTAAATGTAAACAATGTTTTCAGCGAAAACACCTATAAAACAACAATGTATTCTTCCCTTTCTAATGGAGAATATAACACTTTTTATTATGATTACATGAAAAATCCAATAAGCATTCGCAATCGGGTAGTTCTCTCATCTAACCCGAACATTTTGTTTCAACATCTGATGAATGTAACAACTATGCAGACAAAGAAAGAAACACTCCCACTCGGATATGAAATCATCAAAGAACGAAGGGGAGTTGTACTGGCAAAAACAAATACCTCTATGCCACCCGCATATGTGACAGACAGACTTTACAGCGAAAAACAGTTTAAAAAACTATCCTATCCTGAAAATATAGAAGTCCTGACACAATATGCAATTACGAATACTGATAGGGCAGAATTTAAAAAAGGAATACATAAAGAAAGTTTTTCTCTTACCATAAACGGAAAAGGAAAAAGAAAACAAACAGTTCGTTTACCAAAAGAATATACTGACACCGTTCTTCTTCTTTCCTTTGACATAGACAGAAAAGATAAAAAAGAAGTTGTTATTGATATTAACGGTATACGAAACAAACTGTCTGGTAAGGACGCAAATTATCCAAACAATAACACAACTTTTACTTACATTCTTTCATCCAATCAACCACTGCAAGAACTGCATATCAACGCTTCAAAAGGAATTTACCATATTAAAAATGTGCAGTTATATTCTCTTCCTTACATCAATATACAGAAGAGAATCCAAACGGTTGATGCAGTGGATTTAGAGAAAACTGACGGGAAAGAAGTGCTGACAGGAAAAGTAACTGCCTCCAAAAGCGGTTACCTCATTACTTCTATACCATATGAGAAAGGATTTACCGCCTATGTCGACAACAAAAAAGTATCTGTCGAAAAAGTGAACACTTGTTTTGTCGGTTTTCCGATAACCAAAGGAAATCACAACATTTCTATTGTGTTTAATGCTCCGGCAAAACATCTCGGACTTATTATCAGTGGATTTTCTTTCATATTGTTTATTATACTTTTTATTTACGAGGGGAGATTATTATGGAAAAGAAAACGTTAACAGAATTTATCCGCTACTGTTTTATCGGTGGCTGTACAACGGCAATTAATTATTTTGTATATATTGGAGTTTTATTTTTTTTCAAAAACATTATCTGTTTGCAAATACGACAGCGTGGATTTTTGCCGTTCTCTTTGCTTTTTACGCAAATAAACATTTTGTATTTCAGAAAACCAAAAAATCAGATAAGGAAGCTTTATCTTTCTTTTCTATGCGACTTGTCACTTTACTGATTGAAAATATTCTTTTATACATCTGTATACAGCAATTACTTCTTCACTCTCTTATTTCTAAATTAATAGTGAGTGTAATTACTGTTTTAGCAAATTATGTCTTATGTAAATATGCGATTTTTACTGAAGAGAAAGGTGGTATAGTTTATGAAGAAAATTAGTGTAATTGTTCCATGCTATAACGAAGAGGATTCCCTTCCTCTTTTTCATAAGGAAGTAACAAAAGTTTTACAGGAAATCAAAGATGCTGACTATGAATTAGTATTTGTCAATGATGGTAGCAAAGACCATACGATAGATATTATAAAACTTCTCGCCACAAAAGACTCGCACATATCCTACTTTTCCTTTTCACGAAACTTTGGAAAAGAAGCCGCAATGTACGCTGGTTTATCCCATGCGGACGGCGACTACTGTGTCATTATGGATGCCGATTTACAACATCCGCCAATGCTATTAAAAGAAATGTTCTATGCCGTTGACAAAGAAGGTTATGACTGTTGTGCAGGAAAACGTCTGGATCGTACAGGAGAAGGAAAAATACGCAACTTCTTATCTCACTCTTTTTATCGTGTCATTCAACGCCTTACCCATATGGATATGAGTGACGGCGCCGGAGATTTCCGCATGATGTCACGACAAATGGTAAATGCAATTTTAGAAATGAAAGAATACAACCGATACATGAAGGGGCTTTTCTCTTTCGTAGGGTTTGAAACAAAATGGGTGGAATTTCACAATGTAGAAAGAATTGCCGGAGAAACAAAATGGACACTAAAAAGTCTGTTTTCATATGCCTGTGAAGGTATTTTCTCTTTCTCAACAAAGCCTCTAATGATTTCAGGTATGTTCGGCTCCTTTTTACTAATGATTTCAGTTGTCTTAGCAGGATACATTGGAATAGATACATTGCTTTTACATCATAAGTTTAACGGACTTCTCGCCATAACTCTACTTATTCTTGTATTAAGCAGTATTCAAATGATTTTTGTTTCTATTCTAGGTCAATATGTATCTAAAGATTATATGGAAAATAAAAATCGTCCGATTTACATTATAAAGGAGAGTAACAAACCATGCGTATCTTAAAAAAAGCAATTATCTGTGGTTTTCTCACTTCACTCTTTATTCTGTCAGGCTGTCAAAAAGAAAAAATACCTGAGCCGACTGAAAATTCAAAAAAACTAATGATTGTTGCTCATCCCGATGACGAAACTATTTTCGGCGGAAAGCACCTTTCCGAAGGCGGCTATTTCATTGTCTGCCTGACTAATCGGGATAATTCAGTCAGAAAAGCCGAGTTTACTGCCATGCTGGATTCAACAAAAAATGAGGGAGTTATTTTAGATTTTCCCGATAAAAGATTCGGAAAAAGAGATAACTGGGAACATCACAAAGAAAAGATCAAAAAACTCATCACGCACTATGTAGAATCAAAAGATTGGGAAAGCATTACAACCCATAACTCCGAAGGAGAGTACGGACATATTCATCACAAAATGACCCATCAATTTGTTACCGCAGTATGCGAAAAAAATAATCTGACAGATAATCTGTATTATTTTGCTCCTTATTACAAAAAGCAAGAATTAAATAAACATATCCTTGCTCCTATGTCAGATGAAGACTTAAAAGACAAAATAAAATTAACCGAAATTTATCTCTCGCAAGAAAAAATATGCAATAACTTAAAGCATATTTTTCCATATGAAGAATGGACCTCTTATAAAGATACATATAAATAGGATTGCACAATTGCGCAATCCTATTTATATGTTATCTTATTCTGTCAGGAAAACCTACTTTACGTTGTACTTTACGCAATGTTTTTGTTGCATAATAGTTGGCTTTCTCCGCATTATTTTTGATAATACCATCAATATAACCTTTGTCTTTTTCAAGTCTTGCCACTTCATCCTGAAGAGGTTCCAAAACAGAAACAACAGCCTCTCCTACTGCCATTTTAAAATCGCCATATCCTTTTCCATCAAATTCTCTTACAACTTCATCCACTGTCTTATTTGTGCAAGCACGATAAATATCAATTAAGTTTTTCACTCCCGGCTGCTCATCACGATAAACAATCTGTGCCTCTGAATCTGTTACCGCACGTTTACATTTACGCATAATTGTATCAGGATCATCCATAAGATAAATACTTGCATTTGGATTCTCGTCAGATTTTGACATCTTCTTTGTCGGTTCCTGTAAACTCATAATTTTTGCTCCGACTTTACCGATGTATGCTTCAGGTACTGTGAAAACATCCCCATAAATTGAATTAAATCTCTGTGCAACATCTCTTGTCAGTTCCAAATGCTGCATCTGATCAATTCCCACCGGAACAACATCCGCCTGAAACAATAATATGTCAGAAGCCATAAGAACCGGATATGTAAAAAGTCCGGCATTAATGTTATCTGCATGTTTTGCCGCCTTATCCTTAAACTGTGTCATACGGTTTAATTCACCCATGTAAGTGTAACAATTTAAAATCCATGCCAATTCCGCGTGTCCCGATACGTGTGACTGATAATAAATACAGTTTTTCTCCGGATCCAGACCTGCCGCAATATATAAAGTTAATAATGCTCTCGCTCTTTTGCGAAGTGTCGCCGGATCCTGTCTTACCGTAATGGAGTGCATATCCACAACACTATAAAAGCATTCGTATTCATCACTTAAAGTAATCCAGTTTTTTAACGCCCCAAGATAATTACCTAATGTAAGATTTCCTGTTGCCTGCATTCCGCTGAATAATACTTTTTTGTCGTTAATCATTTCCATTCTCCTCCTTTTATTACCAGTCTTCTACTTCGTCTTCATAGTAGACTATATTTTCCTCTTCAATCGTTGGAACTCCCTTATCCACATAAATAATTGTCACAGCACAATTTTTATGAACTCCGCCATGCCAAAACAGACTCATCGGGTTATTCTTCACAATTCTTAAAATCGCACACAATACTGCTCCGTGTACAGACACCAAAATCGTACTATCCTGATAGTCTTTATTTCGGAATATATCATCAAGAAAATGCTCAATTCTCTCATTAAATTCACTAAAGTCTTCTCCGCCTCTTGATGCCCTATAACTCTCAGGCGCATCAAAGAAACGCTTAAACTCCTCGTCAGGAATATTAAACTTCTCCCCTTTACAGTAAAGTCCTTCATATTCCCCAAAACACATTTCTTCTATTCTTGCATCCTCGATTACGGGAATTTCTCTGTCCCCTTTCACAATCAGGGCAGTTTCTCTTGCTCGTTTCAACGGGCTTGTAATCACTAAATCAAACGGAACATCTTTCAGCCCTTCTTTTGTTTTATATGCCAGACTTCTTCCAAATTCATTCAGTTCAATGTCTGACTGCCCTTGTAGCCGTTTTTCTTTATTCCAGTCTGTTTCCCCATGTCGCATAATGTACAATTTCATCTTTGTCCCTCCAAACTGTCCATGTGAAAATTACATTGAATATGTCTATTATATCATATTTTCTTGAAAGATTGCATTTTATTTTTAAAATCGCTATAATAAAAATGATTGGAGGAAATATCATGGAAAAAATCACAAGTTTTACAATTGACCATTTAAAATTAAAACCGGGCGTTTACGTTTCTCGCAAGGATACTGTAGGTGCAGAAACAATCACTACATTTGATTTAAGACTGACCAGCCCAAACGATGAACCCGTAATGAATACAGCTGAGATACATACGATTGAACATCTCGCCGCAACATTTTTAAGAAACCATGAAACATTCGGAGAAAAAACAATTTATTTTGGTCCTATGGGATGCCGTACCGGATTTTATCTCCTTCTTTCCGGAGATTACACCTCTTCCGACATTGTCCCTCTTCTGACTGAGATGTTTCGATTTATCGCTGATTTTTCAGGAGAAGTGCCGGGAGCAAGCGCTAAGGATTGCGGTAATTATTTAGACATGAATTTACCAATGGCTAATTATCTTGCAAAAAAATATCTGCATGATGTATTGGAAAACATCACTCATGAACAACTTATTTATCCAAATTAATATTAGTCATAAAAAACGAGTAAACAAAATTAACTTGTTTACTCGTTTTTATTATGGACTTTAG
>NZ_BAAHSI010000038.1:0-23772 GCF_054601575.1 Faecalimonas canis
ACTTTGTCTACAGTCTGAATGCTTATATCTGTCTTCACCAGACAGATATAAGCATTTTTATTTACTTACAGGTAAATGTTGCACATTCTGTTTCGCCACACTCACATGCGTTACTTCCTTCTACACTGATTTTTCCCGCATGACAGTGACATTTTTCATTATACATACAATCCGTTGCCTTACAGTCAATCTCACTTCTGTCTGAGGCTGTATTTTCTGTAACATCACTGTAACTATTCGTGTAATTTCCTTCTTTTCTTTCCTGAAAACTGTCACAACAGGTTTCTTCTGAGTTTTTAGCAGAACTTCCACCTACCTCAATCGCATCTAAATCACATAAAAACTGTTTGTTGTGCACACAAGTCTGCACGGTACATTTTAATTCCGGCATTGTACTACCTCCTTATATTTTCTCTATATTCAGAGATAGTATTGCCTGCCAATTCTTATTTATTCTCTTCTACTTCAATTTTACGAATTTCTTTTGTACGAATTTCTTTACAAATGTCATTAATAAATGTATCTAATGATTTTTGTCCTTCATCACCTAAAAATCTGCTTCGTACGGATACGACCTTTTCTTCTTCCTCTTTCGCTCCGACAACAAGCATATACGGAACTTTATCCAAACGTGTTTCACGAATCTTGTAACCAATTTTTTCTGCACGGTCATCTACTGTACATTTAATACCGTTTTCACGTAGTTCTGCTAATACCTGATGTGCATAGTCATGATATTTTTCTGAAATCGGAAGTACACGCACCTGTTCCGGACAAAGCCATGTTGGGAATAAACCTGCATATTTTTCAATCAGCCATGCAAGTGTTCTTTCATAACATCCCATTGCTGTACGATGAATAATATACGGACGTTTCTTTTCTCCATCTTTATCCACAAATGTCATGTCAAATCTTTCTGCGAGGAACATATCTAACTGAATTGTAATCATTGTATCTTCTTTTCCATATACGTTTTTCGCCTGAATATCTAATTTCGGTCCGTAGAATGCCGCTTCACCTGTTTCCTCTGTATAATCAATTTCAAGGTGATCTAACATTTTACGCATAACATCTTCAACTTCATCCCACATTTCTCTTGTTCCGAGATATTTATCCATATTATCCGGATCAGCGAGAGATAAACGATATGTTACATCTTCTTCTACCCCAAGTGTTGTCAAGCAATATTTTGCCAAGTCAACACAGCCTTTAAATTCGTCTTCTACCTGTTCAGGTGTAATAATAAGATGTCCTTCAGAGATTGTAAACTGTCTTACACGAGTTAATCCATGCATTTCCCCTGAATCTTCATTTCTAAATAAAGTAGATGTTTCACCGTAACGACAAGGAAGATCTCTGTAACTCTTCTGACTCTGTTTGTATACATAATACTGGAATGGACAAGTCATTGGACGAAGTGCAAATACTTCTTCGCCTTCTTTCTCCTCATCTCCCAGAACAAACATACCTTCTTTATAATGTCCCCAATGATCTGAAATTACATACAAATCCTTTTTCGCCATAAGAGGTGTTTTTGTTCTTACATATCCACGTTTTTCTTCTTCATCTTCTACCCAACGCTGCATTGTTTGAATGATTGACGCTCCTTTTGGCATTAACAAAGGAAGTCCCTGACCGATAACGTCTACGGTTGTAAACAATCCCATTTCACGTCCCAGTTTATTATGGTCACGCTTTTTAATTTCTTCCAAATGTTCCATATGTGCTTTTAATTCATCTTTTTTTGCATACGCAGTGCCGTAAACACGAGTGAGCATTTTGTTTTTCTCATCGCCTCTCCAGTAAGCGCCTGAAGATGAAATCAGTTTAAACGCTTTCACTCCTTTTGTACTCATCAAATGTGGACCTGCACATAAATCTACAAATTCACCCTGTTTATAAAATGAAATAACAGCATCTTCCGGCAAATCATTAATCAATTCTACTTTATATGGTTCTCCCTTTTCTTCCATATAAGCAATTGCTTCTTCTCTTGGAAGTTCAAAACGTTCAATTTTTGCACCTTCTTTAATAATTTTTTTCATCTCTTTTTCAATTGTGCCTAAATCTTCATTGGAAAATGGTGCGTGTTCAAAATCATAGTAATATCCTGTATCAATTGATGGTCCTATAGCAAGTTTTGCTTCCGGATATAATCTCTTTACCGCTTCAGCAAGAACATGAGATGCTGTATGGCGAAGCGCTGCCAGCCCTTCTTTATCATTTGCTGTTAAAATATTTAAAGAACAGTCTTCTTCCACCATTGTTCTTAAATCAACAACTTCTCCGTTAATTTCTCCTGCACAGGCTGCTCTTGCAAGCCCTTCACTAATATCTAATGCAATGTCATATACTGATTTACTCTGCTCATACTCTTTTACTGAGCCGTCTTTTAATGTAATTTTCATTATTTTTCTCCTTCTCCCTCTTCTTTATTTTGTGAGTCTTCTAATCCTTTTGCAAACATATTGTGAAATTCAATCAAATCTTTTTTCAGCGAAATAGGTTTGCCCATCTTTGTTAAAAAGCAGTGCTTTGTAACACCTTTACAATGAATCATTCCTGTTCTTTCGTTACGAATTTCATATACGACAGTCAGTTTAATTCCATTGTATTCTTTGATTTTCGTTGTAATTGTAACTGTATCACCAAAACGAACCATGCGAAGATATGTGGCTTCCACTTCTAAAACAGGACTTAAAATACCTTCCTTTTCCATTTCATCATATCCCATTCCAAGTTGTTCCATAAAATCTGTTCTCGCCTCTTCAAACCAGCGAATATAGTTTGAATGATGAACAATGCCCATCTGGTCTGTTTCGTAATACTGTACTTTATGCTTATATGCCTTCATCTTGTTTCTCTCCTCACTTTGTTACTAAAATGTTTATCAGACATTTTCATATATATGGTAACAAAAAAATCCCTTGCAATGAATCACCTCACTGCAAGGGACGAGCGTACATTCACTCGCGGTTCCACCCTAATTGTACTGACAATGTCAGAACCACTTCTACTGATGATAACGGAATCACCGGACAGTTTTGCTGTCACTCAGAGGTAGTTTTCAAATGTTTCCGAAATAAGAAGCTTCCAGCCGATGACTTCTCTCTCTGTATCCTTTCACATCCTACTCTTCTCGTCAACGTATTATCATATATACACATTATTATAACATTATCACTCTATTTGTCAATGAGTAAAGTTTCTATCTTCGTCTTAACCAAATCAAAAGCAACATCGTTCATTCCGCTGTTAATAACGATATCTGCCATCGATTTTGTCGGTTCTACATAAATGTAGTGCATCGGTTTTACCGTTGTCAAATACTGCTCGGCAATGTCCTCAACATAACGTCCTCTCTCACGCACATCACGAATCACTCTTCGTAAAATACGTTCATCCGCATCTGCCTCCACAAAAATTTTAATATCAAGCAAATCTCTCAGTTCTTTATTTTCCAAAACCAAAATTCCTTCTACAAGAATAATTTTTGTCGGATGCAATGTCACTTTTTCTTTTGCTCTGTTATGTTTTGAATAATCATATGTCGGACCTTCGACTGTTTCCCCATTTTTCAATGCCTTTAAATGCTTTATCAAAAGTTCTGTATCCAGTGCATCAGGATGGTCATAATTCGTTTTCTTTCTCACCTCAAACGGAACACCGTCATTACACTTGTAATAATTATCGTGATAAATCACAGTCAATTGATTTTTAAATGCGGCTTTCAGCCTGTTGGTAAATGTCGATTTTCCCGAACCGGAACCTCCTGCAATTCCTATGATTACTGTTTTCATCTATTGTAAAATCCTTTCCAAAATTAAATTCTCTTCATTATAACATTTACTTGCGGAAAAGCACAAGGTAAACAACTGCAAAAAATTCTCTAACTAAATAATTTAAAAGCAGAACCGGATCTGCTCCCGCTGCAATACCTACAACATCTTTATACCCTGCTCTTTTTGCCAGTTTTACACTTCTGTAAACATGGAAATTGTTAGTTACAATTCCTACTTTTTCATTCACATCTTTTATATATGACAAACTATATTTCAGATTTTCTTCAGTGGAACGGGATTTTTCTTCCATAATAATTCTTTTCTCATCAATTCCTTTATCCGTTAAATAGTTTTTCATAGCAAATGCTTCTGTTACATCTTCGCCTCTTCCTTGTCCTCCCGATACAATTACTTTCGTATTATCGTGGGCAAGAAGATAATCCACCCCTTTATCAAGCCGTTTTTGCAAAGCACCTGTAATTTTTTTCCCTTTTACACACGCACCTAAAATAATGATAGTTGAAAGTTCATCAAAAGTAGTTGGAATTATTGCACTTAAAATAACAATCTCCACTGCAAAAAAAATCAAAAACAGAATCGTAAATACTATCTGAAATGGAAGATACATCCATTCCGCCATTTTTTCCACGCCAAATCCAATAACAAATTGTATACTGCCGAAAACTACCCAAAATCTTGCAAAAGTCGCTTTCCAGTTACGCGTATGCAAAACAATAAGCAAGTAATATAATATACACAATATCCCCATACTGTAAAAAGCACTTGACATATATACCTCCATAAACAAGCAAAAGGGTGTCAGAATTATATTCTTTCACCCTTTATTAACTAATTATTTACCACAACATTTTTTATATTTTTTACCGCTTCCGCATGGACATGGATCATTTCTTCCGATTTTCTTCTCTTTGCGAATCGTTCCTGACTGTTTCTGTTCTCTGTATAATTCTTTCTTTCTCTCAGGGGTGAAAATATTATCCCACTGTGGAAGTTCATATAACCAGTCCGCTTTAGCATCCACCATATTTTTGTACAAACTTTCTTTATCAAATGCAAGACTTACTACTGTATCTTCTTCCATTTCTTCAATTGGATTTGGTTCTTTCAAACTGTCATTGATTCCGTCAAGAAATCCTGTCATTGTAAATACTTCAATTCCGTATTTTTCAGCCAGTTCTTTTACTGTTCCTTTCACTTCTTCATCTGGATTTTCTAATAATTTTTCATAAATTTCTTTTTCAATTTGAAAATATGTTCCCCAAAATTTCTGTAATGCCGCTTTATCCATTTCTTTTGAATAAGCAGTATCTCTCCATTGTTCTAATAAACTCATTTCTATGTTCTCCTTCTATTCTTCATTTTAATATGTCCATTATATACCATATCTTCATGTTTTTCAAAAACTTTTGCAAATTTTCTTATTTCTTTGTTATAATAGACAAAAATAGCACTTTTAAAGTGTTAACTTTACCCATAACAAATTCATGTATAAAGGACGGATAAGAATATGAAGAAAACAAAACGTATTTTAGCTATTATTGGAGTAATTCTCCTCGTTGCACTTTATGGAAGCACACTTTTATTTGCTTTTATCGATACGAGCAAATCTCTAGGTCTGTTCAAAGCCTCTGTTGCTCTTACCATTTTAGTTCCTGTTCTCCTATATGCCTACTCTATGATTTACAAACTTACAAAGAAACAGGATAAAGACGAAGAAAAATAATTTGCTTACATATAAAGTTCTGCCAACATTAAAGCAGAACTTTTTTCTTTTATAGAATTCCCGTAAACCGAAAGTTGTTGCTCTTCCTGCTCCTTAATCTTTTTTCTTTTATATAAATACTCCTCAATAGAGATAATTTCCTGTTCTTTTCTATTTTCTTCCTGCTGCATATCATTACCTCCTTCTCTATCTATATAGTATATGCAAAGACTGTGACAAATATATGTATTATTTCTAAACCTTTTCAACTTATTTCTTAAGATTTCCTTGACATTCTTATTCAGATGTATCACACTGAACATAATTTGACACTTTAGAAAGGATGCAAAACAATGCAACAATTAACAATACCAAAAGGCTATTCCTCACCGCTCTCCATTCGCGAAACCGAGGTAGCCATTAAAGAGATAAAAGACCACTTTGAACGGGCATTGGCTAAATCTCTCCACTTGACTCGCGTTTCTGCCCCGCTTTTCGTAAAACCTGAAAGTGGACTAAACGATAACCTAAACGGTGTAGAACGTCCTGTTTCTTTCGGAATCAAAGAACAGAATGATAGTGCTGTGGAAATTGTTCATTCTCTCGCCAAATGGAAACGATACGCATTAAAACGTTATGGTTTTCACTCAGGAGAAGGTCTTTACACAGATATGACCGCCATCCGCCGAGATGAAGATACAGACAATATCCACTCTCTTTATGTGGATCAGTGGGATTGGGAAAAAGTAATTTCCAAAGAAGAACGAAATACTGCAACATTAGAGCATAATGTACGTCATGTATATAGTGCATTAAAGGAAACCGAGCAACATATCTCCAGACGTTATAATTATATTGACACAATTTTACCTGACGAAATCTTTTTCATCACCTCACAGGAACTGGAAAATATGTACCCTGAATGTACTCCAAAAGAAAGAGAATACCGCATCGCAAAATCAAAAGGTGCTGTATTTATCTCTCAAATCGGGAAAATATTATCTTCAGGAGAAAAACATGACGGACGCGCTCCCGACTATGATGACTGGGAATTAAATGGCGATATTATTGTCTACTACCCTGTTCTTGACATTGCCTTAGAACTTTCTTCCATGGGAGTTCGTGTAGATGAAACCTCTTTAAAACGACAGTTAAAACTTGCAGACTGCGAAGATCGTGCCGAACTGACTTTTCAAAAATCTCTGTTAAACGGGGAACTTCCTTACACAGTAGGTGGCGGTATCGGTCAGTCACGAATCTGTATGTTTTATTTAAGAAAAGCACATATTGGAGAAGTACAGTCTTCCATTTGGCCTGAACATATTTCAAAAAAAGCGGAAGAATACAATATTCAACTGCTATAATAAAAATGACACTTCTTTTAGATATTGTATCTATGTGAAGTGTCATTTTTCATTTTATTTATTTCTATAAATAATTTCATCTCTTCCCGGGCCATTTGAAATCATTGTAATCGGATAGCCTAATTTTTCCTCAATAAATTCAATGTATTTTCTACAATTTTCAGGAAGGTCTTCATATTTCTTAATACCTCTGATATCTGTTTTCCATCCCGGAAGCGTTTCTAATACCGGTTTTGCCTTTTCTAAAAGGTGTGTTGTTGGGAAGTCTGTCGTAATCTTGCCGTTAATATCATAAGCGACACAAACAGGAATTTCGTCAAGGTATCCAAGCACATCCAGCACAGTAAACGCTACATCAGTCGCTCCCTGCATTCTACAGCCGTATTTTGATGCCACTACATCAAACCACCCCATACGTCTAGGACGTCCTGTTGTCGCACCAAATTCACCGCCATCGCCGCCTCTGCGCCTTAACTCGTCTGCTTCTTCTCCGAAAATCTCACTTACAAATGCACCTGCACCAACTGCACTTGAATAAGCCTTACAAACCGTAATAATCTGTTTTATTTCATATGGAGGAATACCTGCCCCGATTGCACCATACGCAGCCAGTGTGGAAGAAGATGTTACCATTGGATAAATGCCATGATCTGTATCTTTTAATGAACCAAGTTGTCCTTCTAAAAGAATTTCTTTTCCTTCCTGAATGGCATTATGCAAAAATAAGGATACATCACAGACATACGGCTCAACCATTCTTCTGTATTCCTGTAATTCTGCATATAACTCTTCCGGTTTTAATAGCGGTTTATGATATAAATATTCTAACAGTACATTTTTCTGTTCGCACACACGAACAACTTTCTCCTTTAACAATTCGTCATCAAATAACTCGCTTACCTGAAATCCGATTTTTGCAAATTTATCTGAATAAAACGGAGCGATACCTGACTTCGTAGAGCCGAATGATTTTCCACCTAATCTTTCTTCTTCATATTGATCAAACAAAATATGATATGACATAACAATCTGTGCTCGGTCAGACACAAGGATTTTCGGCATCGGAACTCCTTTGTCAATTACAGATTGAATTTCTTCAAATAATACCGGAATATTCAGTGCTACACCATTTCCGATAATGCTTGTTGTATGTTCATAGAATACTCCTGACGGTAATGTGTGTAAGGCAAATTTTCCATACTCGTTAATAATTGTATGTCCCGCATTTGCTCCACCTTGAAAACGAACAATAATATCCGCTTTCTCTCCAAGCATATCCGTGATTTTACCTTTACCTTCATCTCCCCAGTTAGCGCCTACTACTGCTTTAACCATTCTATATCCTCCTATAGTTCTCAATACATATAAGTTTGCTTTTTTACTTCACGATTATACCCTCTTTTATTGATAAACACAACAAAAATTTTCAAATACAGGTAACCTCATATAATCATTCTGAACATTCCATGTTTATTACAATAAGCATATAGTATACCGTGCCCCTTTTTTCTAAAACGAACGGATATATCTTGTTCAGGGTATAACTTAATTATTTCACAACTATTGGATGTCGCATAAGCTATAAAAGAGATATAGTGACTTTTCCCCATAGAGTGCTTCATTGACACATAATATTCATTATCTATTGTTTCAACAGAAATCATATGATTTTCATCACACTTTTCCGAATTTATTTCAGGCAATGTAATTCCGCAGCAGGCAAAACTCCCCTGTCCTACAGACATAATGACATTATTACAAATAGGGCATACAAAGAAATGTACTTTCTTCATGTTGCCCGACATATTTTCATTTTCCCTTAAATCACCTGTCAACAGTTCTGCTATGGATACTCCTAAAGCCTTTGCCAACTCCTCAATAACAGATATATCCGGCAACCCTTTATTCGTTTCCCATTTTGATATAGTCTTATCACTTACATTTATTTTCTCAGCAAGTTCTTTTTGAGTAATTCTTCGTTTTTCTCTTAGCCTTTTTATCGTATTTCCTGTTACATATTCCATATTGTTCACCTCTTTATCATTTTGAAATCAGTTTACATTGTTCAAAATAATATAACAACCTACGAAAAGTAGACCTTTCTCATGTCATTACATCGGCGTCCCTACTTCTATTAAATTTCCATCTAAGTCATAAAATCGAATTACTTTCTGCCCCCAGCTATGTATCATAAGTCTATTCACATATTTAACAGAAGGATATAATTCCTCTAATTTCTTAGCAAATGTTTCTATATCACGTTCTTCAAAATACAATTCACACGAATTACTCTCCTGAACAATATCTTTTTTCAAAAAGTCTTTCCAAATCTCCGCATCCTGAAGTACAAGTCCTTCCGTCAAAATCACATTTCCTTCATTATCGAGTATTGTATCAAGTCCAAACAAATCATGATAAAATTTCTTAGACTTTTCAATATCTTTTACAACAATTAATACATTTTTTAATCTCATCATTTCCCTCCTCCAAATTACAACAAGTCCAATCAAAAGTATCTACTCTTGATTGGACTTTTCATTACATTAACGGTGCAATAAGTCTTAATACTCGTCCCGCTACCGTTTCAATTACTCCTCGCATACGCAAATCTGTAATTGTTACTCTTTGACATTTTTTCAAAGTATCCTGAAAATCCTTTTCAATATCTCTGACTACCTGATTATTATAAATAAATGTACCACATTCAAAATGCAGATAAAGACTTCGATAATCTAAATTAATTGTACCTACAGTTGCCGTATCATCATCAGACACAAAAACTTTAGCATGTACAAATCCCGGTGTATACTCGTAAATCTGTACTCCGGCATTGATGAGTTCCTCATAATATGTTTTTGCCAACACAAATGCATACCATTTATCAGGAATATGAGGCATGATAATAATCACTTCAATTCCACATTTTGCCGCATAAGTCAAATTTATTACCATTTCGTTATCCAAAATCAAATACGGCGTCATTATATGCACATATTTTTTCGCATGGTTCAAAATATGAAAATATACCTGCTCACCAATATTCTCATTGTCATATGGACTATCTCCATATGGCAGAACATACCCCAGTTCCCTTCTGAACTCTTTTGATTTTGGAGTAAGATATTTTTCAAAATTTTCTTCTTTCTTTTCAGTTACATTCCACATTTGTAAAAACATCATTGTAAAATTCTGCACTGCTTCACCTTGCAGCATAACCGCCGTATCCTTCCAATGTCCGAAACGTTCTTTTTCATTAATATACTCATCCGCCAGATTAATTCCGCCTGTAAAGGCAACCTGTCCGTCAATTACACATATCTTTCTATGATCTCTATTATTCTGGTGTGTGGATAGCACCGGTTTAATCGGACTGAACATTTTACAACGAATTCCCATTTCCTCCAGTTTCTTTGGGTACTTATAAGGAAGAAGAACAATACTGCACATTCCGTCATACATAAAACGGACTTCTACTCCCTCTTCTACTTTTCTCTTTAAAATCTCTAAAATAGAATCCCACATAATTCCTTCTTCCACAATAAAATATTCCATAAAAATGTAATATTTTGCGGATTCCAACTGGCGTTTCAACTCCTCGAACTTCTCTTCTCCAACTCTAAAATAAGTCACTTTCGTATTTCTATGTACCGGGAAACCAACCTGTTTTGAGAGATAATGCGCTAAATTTGCATTTGCCGGCTTTGAAATTCTTAAATCTTCAATAATTTTATCATTCTGCACCATATATGGTTTTGTTTTCTCGCCCAGCACAAACAATCTCTTTCCTATATATCGTGTTCCCGGTTGAATCTGCATAAAAATATAAAATACCGTACCAACAATAGGAATGAAAGTTACAAATAAAATCCACGACATTTTAAATGCCGGATTTTCTTTTCTGTTAATAATATAGATAATTACAATCATACTTAAAACAATGAATCCTACATATACCGAAAACGCATATTGTTCAATAGTTGTAATTGTCGCTACCATCAACCCAATCTGAAAAAGTAATAACACTGCTACTAATGCAGTTCTACTAAATATAATTTTAAAAATTCCACTTTTCGCTTTTTTTGCCTTCATTTTACCACTTCTCTTCCTTTCTATAGCAGATATTCTAACATACTTAGATTTTATTCTCAATAAGCCTTTTCTTTTTACATAAAATGGATTACAATAGTAATACTATATTAATGGTAATGAAAGGAGCATATTGATATGGCAAACAACAAATGGGGAAAAAGACTTTTAGGACTTGTTGCTGTTGGCGCTGCTGTTGGTGGAGTCGTTGCTTACTTAAATAAAAAGAATGATTGCTGCAACAGCGAAGACGAATTCTCAGATGATTTTGAAAATGAAGATTTTGATTTAGATGAAGATTTAAAGGAGGCTACATCAAGAGAATATGTATCTTTAACTCCTGATACTCCTTCTGAAACAGAATCTATTGACGAAGAAGTTCAACCTGAGGAGGAAATTGCTTCTGATGAGGAAGTTCCGGCTGAAAAGACAGAACAATCCGATAACGAATAATGTCAAAGGGAAATGTGATGTCTATCATCAATTTCCCTTTTTCATTAAATCACTTCATCCCATGCGACAATTAATTGTCTTATTCCCTCTTTTATTTCTTTCTCCGGCATATTTGCATATCCAAGCAAAATCGTCGGATTTAATTTCTTTTCCGTACATACATCATATGCAGACAATCCATACACTTTAATATGCATTTGTTTTGCTCTTTCTATCAATTCTGTTTCCGACACTTCTAAAGGAAACGTAAGCAATAAATGAACACCTGCATTTTCTCCTGATATTTTGCACTTTTTTAATAAGGGCTTTAAACTGTTAATCATTATATCATGACGACTTTTATATACCCCCCTCATTTTATTCAAGTGCCTTTCATAATATCCTTCTCCAATAAATCGATGAATAATCTGCTGATCCACTTTGGAAACTGTAGAATTAAGGAAACGTCCCTTTTCCTGATAAATTTTCAAAAGCGGTTTGGGCAAAACAAGATAACTCACACGAATTGCCGGAGCAATAGATTTTGAAAATGTTCCGATGTAAATAACTTTATCATTTCTATCATATCCTTGTAAGGCGGGAATCGGTTTCCCTTTGTATCGAAATTCACTATCATAATCATCCTCTATAATATATCGTCCATCCTCTTCTGCTGCCCAACGCAACAATTCCATTCGCCGCTGTATAGGCATAATAATTCCGAGCGGATACTGGTGTGAAGGCATAACATAAGCTATATCTGCCCGTACCTTTCTTAATTCATCCACACGCATCCCCTTTTCATCCATTTCCACTGTTGCGGTTTCATAAGATAATTGTTGAAACAGCCTATATGCCTGTCGGTAAGTCGGATTTTCAAATGCAATACGATAATTCGTCCCTAAAATCATCTGTAACAACATCAAAAGATACTCATTCCCCGCTCCTACAATAATTTGTTCCGGTTCACAATTCACTCCTCTTGATTGATAAAGATACTGACAGATAGTACCTCTCAATTCATATTCCCCTTGCGAATCTCCCGTTTTAAAAAGTTCCGTTTTATCATCCGCCAGCACATCTTTAGCCAATTTTCTCCATATCCGATAAGGAAAACTATTTAAGTCAATTCCATTCGGTGTAAAATCATACACATATTCCTGTTCCCTTTTTTCTTTTTTTATCGATGTTATTTCTTTAGACTGTTTCCACTGATATAAGTTATCTATTTTTGCCACAAAAAAACCCTTATATGCCTGTGCTTCCACATATCCTTCCGCAAGCAACTGTTCATACGCCAGTTCCACTGTACTTCTGCTGACTTCCAAATATTTTGCCAACGCCCTTGTAGACGGCAATTTATCGGCATATTTTATTTTTCCGGATTGAATATCATTTTTAATATATGTATATATCTGCTCATATAGAGGAATTTGCGACTTTGCTTCCAATCGAATTGTCAATTCATTCATTTTTCCACTCCAATGCCTGTCTTTCCATATTTTTTACAAACTCATCCTTTCCGTCACAATATCCGTCATTATCAAACGTAAATTCTGCTGCCAGTTTTCGTTTTAATAAACCATACTCTTCTGCTTTCTTTGGATGCTCTCGTAAATAATCGCGAACCGCAAGATGACGTTGTATCTCTCCCTTGTTACCTTCCTCAAAAATATGAATGTGATGCGTTCGGTTATCTCCACCTTTCATAAAAAAACGCCGTCCGCTTATCCCAAACTCACCTTTGCATTCATACCCCATCTGTTCAAATTCCTTATTCTGTTCATCAACCAAACGGATATTTCTCACAACAGGCATAATGTCAATAATCGGTTTTGCCCAAAGATTTTTTACCGAAGTTGAACCAATATGATATATTTCAACTACATTTTCTCCCAATATTGTTCTAATCTTTTCTGCCTCCTCGGCAAACATTTTCTCCCATTCCGGTCGATAGGGAACAACCTCCATTTTTCGTGCCATCACTTTCTCTCCTTCCCTATAGTATAAAATAAGAGCGGAAAATTCCGCTCTTATCGTTTCTATTTTGGTAATTTAAATGAACTCTTTAATGATACAATTCTATTGAAAACAAGTGCATCCGGTTTTGAATCTTTTGCATCGACACAGAAATATCCCTGTCTTACAAACTGGAAACTATCATATGCTTTTACGCCGTCAAAACTCGGTTCTAAATAGCAGTCTTTCAAAATCGTAAGTGAGTTTGGATTTAAGTTCAATGAACCGTCTTCTTTATTGTATACTCCTTTTTCTTCATCTACAATATTCTCGTATAAACGCACTTCCGCTTTTGTTGCATACGGAGCAGGTACCCAGTGAATTGTTCCTTTTACTTTACGCCCTGTAAATCCTGTTCCACATTTTGTTTCAGGGTCGTAAGTACAATGAATTTCTACAATATTTCCGTTTTCATCTTTTACAAAACTTTCGCATTTTACAAAGTAAGCGTGCATCAAACGTACTTCATTTCCCGGAAACAGTCTGAAATATTTTTTCGGTGGTTCTTCCATAAAGTCTTCACGGTCAATATAAAGTTCACGGCAGAATGGTACTTTTCTGAAACCAAGTTCTTCATTTTCCAAGTTATTTGCCACATCTAAATACTCAACCTGTCCCTCCGGATAGTTGTCTATAATTAATTTAATCGGGTCTAATACTGCCATCATTCGCGGTTTTTTCATCTTCAAATCTTCACGAATACAATATTCAAGCATTGCATAGTCTACAGAACTATTGCTCTTAGATACACCGCATAAATCTACGAACATTTTAATAGATTCCGGTGTAAATCCTCTTCTTCTCAAAGCCGCAATAGAAACAAGTCTTGGATCATCCCATCCGTCAACAATACCTTCTTCTACCAATTTCTTAATATAACGTTTTCCGGTTACAACATTTGTTAAATACAATTTTGAAAATTCAATCTGTCTTGGAGCAGGATCAAATTCACATTCTCTGACTACCCAATCATAAAGTGGTCTGTGGTCTTCAAATTCCAATGTACAGATGGAATGTGTAATTTTTTCAATCGCATCTTCAATCGGATGAGCAAAGTCATACATCGGATAAATGCACCATTTATCACCTGTGTTATGATGTGTCATATGAGCCACGCGGTAAATAATCGGATCACGCATATTGATATTAGGAGATGCCATATCAATTTTTGCACGAAGTACTCTCTCTCCGTCCTCAAACTCTCCGTTTTTCATTGCCTCGAATAATTCAAGGTTTTCTTCCACCGTTCTATCTCTGTACGGACTGTTTTTGCCGGGTTCTGTAAGTGTTCCTCTGTATTCGCGGATTTCTTCAGGAGTTAAATCACATACATATGCCTTACCTTTTTTAATTAATTTAACCGCACATTCATACATTGCATCAAAATAATCAGATGCAAAAAACAAGTTATCTTTCCAGTCTGCACCAAGCCATTTAATATCTTCTTTAATTGACTCTACGAACTCAACTTTCTCTTTTGTCGGGTTCGTATCATCAAAACGCATATGAAATGTTCCGTTATATTTCTGTGCCAATCCATAGTTTAATAAAATGGATTTTGCGTGTCCGATATGAAGATACCCGTTCGGTTCAGGCGGAAATCGTGTACATACAGTATCATATACACCTTCTCTTAAATCTTTATCAATTTCCTGTTCAATAAAGTTTTTTGAAACTACTTCGTTTTCCATGTTATCCTCCAGTTTACATATATTTCCTTGTGCTTGCACAAAATATCATCAGTATCTTTATATATTACCACAAATTATAGCGGCAAACAACTTTTTTTCCTTTTT
The DNA here is from genome assembly GCF_054601575.1 of Faecalimonas canis. Taxonomy (NCBI): domain Bacteria; kingdom Bacillati; phylum Bacillota; class Clostridia; order Lachnospirales; family Lachnospiraceae; genus Faecalimonas; species Faecalimonas canis. The sequence continues at coordinate 15,203 of NZ_BAAHSI010000038.1, forward strand.
ATTCCGTCTGGTATTTTTCAAATAATTCGATTTCAAAAAAATCCACCAAAAGATTTCACCCGTTCAAAATTTCTTCACAAAATCATCATTTTTTTATCACAATTCTTCGTTATAGTATTCCTTGTAAAGTTAATAAAACTTTTTCATTAACTTTTCTTTTTCATAACCAAAGCCGGTCAACGACCGGCTTTTCCTCATTGTTACAGATACTGTTTACTTTTTATCATGCCCGTCCTTTAACACAGAAATGGATAGTCCCGTCAATCCAATTCCTAACATGGTAAAAGCCGTATTCATTTCTACTTCTCCTAGAACGGATAATACTGTTACGGCAATTCCCATAGCAATGCCAATCCCTTTTAATACTATATCAACAATTTCATCTACTTTGCTTTTTCGCTCGTTTTCCTTTGTTTTCGGCTTTACCTGCATTAAATCGTCAACAGAAATTTCAAAAATTTCCGCTAACTTAGGAATAGAGTTTATATCCGGAAAAGATAAATCTCTTTCCCACTTAGAAACAGCCTTATCTGTTACACCTATTTTTTCTGCAAGTTCTAATTGTGTCATTCCTTTATCTTTTCTTAATGATGAAATCGTCATACCGAGCGTCTGTTTTTTCATTTTCCTCGTTCCTCCTTGTTTTTGATGACCGCATCTTATCACATTTTTCTAAATATACTCAACCGACCAATAGTTTAATTCATTCGACTGCCGGTTTACCGCCCATTTTCCTATCATATGCTGACATTAAAATATGTTTCATTCAACTGACAAACAAACTGGATGTTTTGTTTCAATCAATCACCAAGGCGATGAATAGATAATGCACAAAGAATTGACCATAAGTTTATTCGATAGAAATTCATATCTAATTGAATATAGAAACGAATATAGAAAGGTAGGCGTGTCACATGGCAATGATTAATCCATATAAAAAATATCTGCACTACGGTAGAAAGGACTAAAACATTCCCCTTTCTATCCTCTTTTTGTAGATTGCTATAATATAAAAATGCAGAATTTCCTAATTTTATCAAGAAATTCTGCAAAATGTTTTAAGCTGTTGGCGGGACTTGAACCCGTGACCTCCGCCTTACCAAGGCGACGCGCTACCGACTGTGCCACAACAGCATCTCTATATACAACGTAATTAATATACAATATATCCATGCTGTTTGTCAACGTATTTTTACCGCCCTGTCTTCTGTCTGACTATCTTTTCTGTTTTCCCTTTTATCCTCTGTAATGCATTATCAACAGACTTTGGTGTCCTATCCAAAATCTTTGCTATCTTCTGATAATCCATGCCGAATAAATGCAAATACAATACTTTATTTTCAAACTCACTGAGATTTTTCTTTAATTCCATCTCAATCATCTGCAAATATTCTTTATTTAAAAATAACGCTTCCGGATTATTTTCCTTTACTGTCTGAATGGTGTCTATCAACGGTTGTTCATTCTTATCCTCATAGATAGATACATACGAATTAAGCGGAATATGTTTCTGCCTTTTTGACGCTTCAATTGCCGTGTACATCTGCCTTGAAATACATAATTCAGCAAAATAATAAAAAGAAGTTTCTTGCTCTTCATCGTAATCTCGTATTGCTTTGAACAGCCCAATCATTCCTTCCTGAATTAAATCATCATTATCTCCGCCAAGCAGAAACATCGCCTTCGCCTTTTCTCTCACAAGATTTTTATATTTATTAATAATATAATCTGTTATTTCCTTTTCACCGTTTCGCAAGCACTGAATCAGTTCTTCATCCGTCATCCTACTGTATCTGCACATATGCACCTCCGGTTTTTACACCGTTACTAATTTAATCTCTGTCTTACAATCTCGTATGCCAACACTCCCGCTGCCACCGATGCATTTAAAGAGTCAATATCTCCCTTCATTGGAATAGACGCAACAAAATCACATTCTTCTTTCACAAGACGTCCAACACCCGTTCCTTCATTTCCGATAACTAAACCAATAGGTCCTTTTAAGTTTAAGCGGTACATTGTTTCTCCGCCCATATCCGCACAGACAAACCAAAGTCCTTTTTCTTTCAACTCTTCCATTGTTTTTACAAGGTTGGTCACTTTCGCAACCGGCGTATAATTTAATGCCCCTGCTGAAGTTTTTGCAACTGTGGCCGTCAATCCTACTGCACGGCGTTTCGGAATAATCACTCCATGAGCGCCGGCTAGATTTGCCGTACGGATAATCGCTCCGAGATTATGCGGGTCTTCAATATTATCCAAAATAAAGATAAACGGATCTTCTCCTTTTTCTTCTGCCAATGCAAGTATATCCTCTACTTCCGCATATTCATATGCTGCTGCATGAGCGACAACTCCCTGATGTTTTCCCGTTTCGGATAACTGATCTAATCTTTCTTTTGCCACAAACTGTAAAATCGTATCGTGTTTCTTTGCTTCTCTTACAATTGTGCGGATTGGTCCGTCTTGACAGCCATCTAAAATAAACACTTTATCAATCGTTTTCCCCGAACGAAACGCTTCAATTACAGCATTACGTCCTTCTATCACTAAACTTTCTTCAGCCATTTTTCTCTCCTATATCTCTTCTTTTTCCAGACTATCTAATCCTATTTTTACTAAATCCAGCATTCTTTTCCAGTCTTCTTTCAAATACAGATAACCAATCAGCGCCTCAAATCCCGTCGCTCTCCTGTAATCCGTAATGGACTGGTTTTTGGCAGGAGAAACAGATTTCGCATTTCTTCCCCGCTTGTAAACAGCCCTTTCTTCATCTGTCAGTTCTTCCTGCATCGCTCTCATCATCATAGATTGAGCCGATGCCTGTACAAGACTGCTTGTTTCTTTGTGCAATTTTTGCACCTGCTTATTTCCTCTGTTTATTACTAAACTTTTAATAATCAAATCATAAATGCTATCTCCGATATACGCCAGCGTAAGAGGAGAATATTCCCTTATATCCACCTCCTGCATGGCAAACACTTTTTTCATGTAATCATTAAAGTTTGTTTCTACGCTTTTTTCCATTTTACACCTTCACGGGTATCCTCTAAAATAATACCCTTTTTCAATAATTCGTCACGGATTTCATCTGCCCTTTGGAAATTTCTTTCTTTTCTTGCAGCCTGACGTTCTTCAATAAGCGCCTCAATATCTTCTGCAAGCATTTCCTCTTCTTTTTCCACAATTAATCCTAACACATCTGATAATTTCACAATTAAATCGTATAAACTCTGTAAGTATTCTTTTGAAGACTGTGCCGATGTTGTTGTATTGGCAAATTTCACTAAATCAAAAATAGAAGCAATTGCATCTGCCGTATTAAAGTCATCTTCCATAGCCGTTTCATATGCCTTTACAAAGTTTTCTGTTTCTGTAATCTGCTCTTTTTCTTCATCTGTCATATTTTCTACAGCAGAAACTCCGAGTAAATGTTTTAAGTTTGCTACCGCAGTTAAAATACGTTCTAAACCATTAGCAGATGATTCCATTAAAGCGGCGCTAAAGTTTAACGGACTTCTATAGTGAGCGCTTAACATAAAGAAACGAAGAACCTGTAAATCGTATTTCTCACCGATTTCTCTTACCGTACGGAAATTTCCGAGTGATTTTGACATTTTGTGGTTATCAATATTTAAAAAGGCATTGTGCAACCAATATTTAGCAAATTCTTTTCCATTTGCCGCTTCACTCTGTGCAATCTCATTTTCATGATGTGGGAAAACCAAATCTTCCCCTCCCGCATGAATATCTATCTGATCTCCTAAATATTTTTTAGACATAACGGAGCATTCAATATGCCAGCCCGGACGTCCTTCACACCATGGTGATTTCCACGCAGGTTCTCCTTCTTTTTTCGGTTTCCACAGAACGAAGTCCAAAGAATCTTCTTTCTCATCTTCTCCCGTAACTAAAAGAGAACGTCCCCCCGACTGTAAATCATCTAAATTTTTATGAGAAAGTTTTCCGTAGTCCTTGAATTTTCTTGTACGGAAATAAACTGTTCCGTTTTTTTCATAGGCATACCCTTTCTCAATCAAATCGGAAATCATTTCAATCATTCCGCATATTTCTTCCGTTGCAAGCGGGTGCTTTGTCGCCGGTTTTACATTCATTCCTTCCATATCTTTTTTGCACTCTGCAATATAACGCTGAGAAATTTCATTGGCAGATACACCCTCTTCAATTGCCTTTTTGATAATTTTATCATCCACATCGGTAAAGTTCGATACAAAGTTTACTTCATACCCCTTATACTCAAAATATCTTCTCACCGTATCGAACACAATCATCGGTCTGGCGTTTCCAATGTGTATCAGATTATATACAGTCGGACCGCAAACGTACATTTTAACTTTTCCTTCCTCCAACGGTACAAACTCTTCTTTTTTTCTTGTCAATGTATTATATACTTTCATCTTTCTCCTCCTGCTTTCTATATTGTCTGCATCTCATATCATTTTCCATTTCTTCCAGTTCCTTTTGTAACTGAATATTTCTATTCTGCAATTCCCGAATATCATTCAATACCGGATCAGGTAAGTGAATTTGGTCTAAGTCCACACGAGGCATCTTTTGATTTCCCATACGGACAATTCGTCCCGGAACTCCCACAACGGTACAGTTCGGCGGAACTTCCTCCAGAACAACAGACCCTGCGCCGATTTTTGCATTTTCACCTATAGTGAACGAGCCCAAAATTTTTGCTCCTGCCGAAACCATTACATTGTCCTCAAGAGTCGGATGTCTTTTTCCTTTCTCTTTTCCTGTTCCTCCAAGTGTCACACCCTGATATAATGTCACATTATTTCCAATAACGGTTGTTTCACCGATAATCACTCCGCTCCCATGATCAATGAAAAGTCCTTTGCCGATAGTCGCTCCCGGATGAATTTCAATTCCCGTTTTTCTTGCCGCCCGCTGTGAAATCCAACGTGCCAGAAAATAATGTTTTCTCAAATAAAGTTTATGTGCTAAACGATACCTTATCATTACCTTGAAACTTGGGTATAAAAATATCTCCATATTGCTTTTTATCGAGGGGTCACGTTCTTTAATAACTTGCAGTTCTTCTTTTATATAAGTAATCAACTTCATTATTTCACAACCCTTTCTTGATATAGAACAAAATATGCATCCGACACGGAGTATTCTAATTATATAGAGAAGAATTTCCTATATAATAAAAAACTCCGCCTCACCAAGAGACGAAGTTATATCCGCGATTCCACTCTCATAAAGGGTAACCCCTTCACTCAAAACACGTAACGTGTGCCACCGTATACGGCTACTTTACTGTTCACCATATCTGCTCCCGAATGCACTTCTCATTTCTTTCACTTGGATTTGCTTTCAGCCGATGACAATTCCTCTCTGTCAGTTTCCAAAATGTTACTCTTTTCGTTCCTCGCATTTACAATATATACTATAGTGTATGCAAAAATCTTCTGTTTGTCAACCGCAAATACCTACGCATTTTCCAGATAAGCAGTTAATAGTTCTATCGCATTTTCTAAATCTTTTCTGTCCGCCACTTCCGCAGGACTGTGCATATAACGTAATGGTATGGAAACTAATGCAACGGGCACCCCTTTTCCTACCATGTGGATTTCATCCGCATCCGTGCAACTTCTTCCTCCACTTACTTCCACCTGATATGGAATACCTCTTTCTTCCGCCAGTTTCATAAGTTTTTTGTTGATTTTCCTATCACAAATTGGATTTATACAAAGCACCGGCCCTTTACCCAGTTCTACTTCGCCCCATTCTGCATCTCGCATCCCATTATAGTCACTTGTATACGTCACATCAACTACTATGGCTTCTGTCGGTTCTACTCTGTTTGCTACCCAGCCCGCACCATGCTTACTTGTTTCCTCACCAACTGTTCCCGCTCCGATAACAGTCGCTTTATGTTGTTTTTCTTTCATTCGTTTCATTGTTTCCATAACAACATACACACCCGATTTATCATCCAATCCTCTTGCTGATATACGTCCATTCAGCAATTGCCGTATATTTGTGTCAAAAACAACCGAGTCACCCAGTTGTACCTGAGATAATGCTTCATCCTTTGTTTTTGCTCCTATATCAATCAGTACATCTGACACAGAAAACTCACTGTCTTTCAGCATTTTTGAAGTAACAACCACGCTTCCGTACACTACGCCGTTTTCCGTATTAACCTGCACCCCGTGTCCTGCATATAATTTTGCCGCAAACCCTCCGGAATTTGTCACTTTCAGAAAACCGTCCCCCGTCGCTCCCGTAACTAAAAGTCCGATTTCATCTATATGAGAAGTCATTAAAATTCTTTTCTCCCCAAGCCCTTCCAAAATGTATACACTGTCCCCGATACTGTCCGTTTGCACCTCAGGGAAATATTCCATATGTTCTTTTAATACTTTTTGAATGGTAAATTCATCTCCCGAAACAGATGGCACTTCCAGCAATGTTTTTAATAAATCTTCACTCATTTTTTCTTCCTCCTTTATAATTACACAACTTCATTCAGATATATCTTTGTAAGGGGAATAATTTTCGACAATTCCTCTTTAACTTGTGAAGATAGTTCAAGTTTTTCCATATCCGCCGTACCAAATAATATGGCTGTTAAATCTCCGACATCCATGCGGACACATTCTTTAACCTCCTCTATTTTCTTCACTTCTATTTTTTCTCTGCCATCCAGTAAAAAACAACCGACACTTTCATTTGTCAATGTATCACAAATCTCTACTTTTAAATACATCTCTTCGGTTGTCTTTATACATGAAAACATTTTTTCTACATCCAATATTTTCGCCATAATCATCGGCTTTTCTGTATCTCCGTATCCTAAAACTTTTATCTTTTTTTCACCACTGATATATGCCGAAATATATGGTAAAACTTCTTTACTTTCTCCCACAAACAACGGTTCCCTAATTTCGCATTCTTCTCCCACTGCATAAGGGAAAACCCCTATTATCTTTTGATTTTCTCTTAAAATCAATATTCCGCCCTGCTCACTTTTTTGTTCTTTTAAAAGCATTTCATAATACTTTCTGTCCCTTTTCGCATAAACTTCATATCGATTTTCTAAAATACCATTTACAAATGCCACTATTTCCTCACAGTCTTTTTTAGTTGCGTAAAAAATCTCCCACTCTTCCTTCTTTCTCACTGTTTTATAAATTTCACCCTGCTGTTGTTTATAAATATAACGAAAACCGTGTGGATAATAAATTTGCTCCGCTGCCGGCATCAGAAAAGTAAAAGGTTCTCCGTTATCTTTCAGATCAGAAAGTGCCTTTCGCAATAATGCCCGCATCATGCCTTGATGTCTGTATTTCTCTTCTGTCGCTACTGCAACAATATAGTGTGTCGAAAAACTTTCCCCTGCAATTTTCATCGTATATGGATTAAGATGAAGCATTGCACAAATATGTCCCCCTTTTTCCACTATATATATTTCGTTTTCTTCAGCCTTCACAGAATAATAATAATCTAAAAATTCCGGCGTATCCTCAGTAAAAATCTCTTCCCACAATTTTCTTGTTTTTATATGTTCTGCTTTTTCTAATTTGCGAACTTTCATTTATTTATCCCTTCCACAACCGGTACATCCTACACAACCATTTTCATCATCAGCCACTTTATAACTATAATTCGTTATCTTTTCCAATGCACAAATAGCCTGAGAAGAGATACCTTCTCCTTCTCCCGTAAATCCAAGCCCTTCTTCCGTTGTTGCCTTCACATTAATCTGATCTTCCTCAATCCGTAAAGCAGCAGCAATATTTTTTTTCATCTGCTCAATGTGAGGTTTCATTTTTGGTTTCTGCGCAATAATCGTAGCATCAATATTTTCAATAACATATAGATGCTCCTCTAACAGTTTGCCAACGTGTTCTAAAAGAAGAATACTGGAAATCCCTTTATATTTTTCGTCCGTGTCCGGAAAATGTGTTCCAATATCGCCAAGTGCTGCCGCCCCTAACAGTGCATCCATAATTGCATGAAGAAGAACATCCGCATCAGAATGTCCCAAAAGTCCTTTTTCATAAGGTATATTCACTCCACCTAAAATAAGTTTTCTTTCTTCCACAAGGCGATGTACATCATAACCCATTCCAACTCGCATAATTTTCCCTCCATTTTTTCTAACAATTATTATTCTATATTAACGCTCATTTTATCATATTTTCTCTATTTTGCCTAGACAAAGCAAAAAGGCTATGTCATCCTAAAAATTTATTTGCTTTTTAGAATATATTTGCTTATTTTCCACACACTAAATCTAAACTAAGGAAAGGAATATAAAAATGAAAAAAGATAAAAAAAATGAAGCGATTATCGACTCTTACGATTATTTAGGAAATTCTGCATCCAGTAATGACTGTACCGGATTGATTCCATCCGCACCGATTTCAAAAAACGAGATACAGTCCTATGAAGACGTATACCATTTTACCCCGCCTAAAGTACCTATAAGAAAATGTCCTAAAGATGATTAATCGCTACATTTCTCTGTTAGAACATTTTATCATATAGAAACAAAAATTCCTATACAATAAATATCCACCCGC
>NZ_BAAHSI010000039.1:0-719 GCF_054601575.1 Faecalimonas canis
AATAAATATCCACCCGCCTAGCGGGTGGTTTTTCAGTTTCGGGCATAGCCCTAATACTACTAGCCACGCACAAGTGCGTCTTTTATTGGCCTGCCAGCCACGCGATTAATTACTTGCCACCCGTAAACGGGTCTCTTGGGTCAAATAGACTCAACTGATCCATTTCTTGATCTCGTTTTAACTGGTTGGCTATATAACTTTTTATTGCTGCTGTATTCTTTCCTACTATATCCACGTAGTATCCCTTACACCAAAACTCGCGATTTCGGTACGCAAATTTCATATTTCCATATTTTTGAAATATCATAAGACTACTTTTCCCTTTTAAATATCCCATAAAACCCGAAATGCTCATTTTGGGAGGGATACTTAATAGTAAGTGAATATGTTCTGGGCATATTTCTCTTTCTATTATGTCTACACCTTTCCATTGACATAGTATTTTAATAATATCTCTAATTTCCTCGCGTTTGTCTTGAAAAAACACCTTTCTTCTATATTTTGATGCAAAAACCACATGATATTTGCAGTTCCACTTCGTATGTGCTAAACTTTTAACGTCAGTATTTTGTTCATTCATTTTACTGTCCTCCTAATGTGTATTATTTACGTAACTGGCAGGTCACGTTTATATTATACACATTAGGAGCAATATAACTGAATACATCGCTAAAGCTTCTATAGAACCACGCGACTATCGCGTGGTTTTCTTAATACAA
>NZ_BAAHSI010000040.1:0-719 GCF_054601575.1 Faecalimonas canis
AATAAATATCCACCCGCCTAGCGGGTGGTTTTTCAGTTTCGGGCATAGCCCTAATACTACTAGCCACGCACAAGTGCGTCTTTTATTGGCCTGCCAGCCACGCGATTAATTACTTGCCACCCGTAAACGGGTCTCTTGGGTCAAATAGACTCAACTGATCCATTTCTTGATCTCGTTTTAACTGGTTGGCTATATAACTTTTTATTGCTGCTGTATTCTTTCCTACTGTATCCACGTAGTATCCCTTACACCAAAACTCGCGATTTCGGTACGCAAATTTCATATTTCCATATTTTTGAAATATCATAAGACTACTTTTCCCTTTTAAATATCCCATAAAACACGAAATGCTCATTTTGGGAGGGATACTTAATAGTAAGTGAATATGATCTGGGCATATTTCTCCTTCTATTATGTCTACACCTTTCCATTGACATAGTATTTTAATAATATCTCTAATTTCCTCGCGTTTGTCTTGAAAAAACACCTTTCTTCTATATTTTGGTGCAAAAACCACATGATATTTGCAGTTCCACTTCGTATGTGCTAAACTTTTAACGTCAGTATTTTGTTCATTCATTTTACTGTCCTCCTAATGTGTATTATTTACGTAACTGGCAGGTCACGTTTATATTATACACATTAGGAGCAATATAACTGAATACATCGCTAAAGCTTCTATAGAACCACGCGACTATCGCGTGGTTTTCTTAATACAA
>NZ_BAAHSI010000041.1:0-16620 GCF_054601575.1 Faecalimonas canis
TTGGACGGGTGGTTATGATGTACAAATTTCAAAAGTACAGACAGTTTTCATAAATAAGGAGCAGGCAGAAGATGAATAATGAACAACTAATGGAAACGGCGATGCTTGCCGGCGAGATTATGCTGTGCAGTGGAGCGGAAACTTACCGTGTAGAAGATACAATGAGCCATATTTTAAAGAATGCCGATGCAGAGCAGAAAGAAGTATTGGTAATGATGACGGGAATTATGGCGACTTTAAAAAAAGAGGGAGAAAAACCGTCTACGATTATAAAGAGAGTGACGGACAGAGGAACAAATCTAAATAGGGTTGTGCGTGTAAATGAAGTTTCTAGAAAACTTTGCAGCGGGGAACTTACGGTGGATGAGGCGTATCAGGAATTAAAAAAGATTGCGTCAGGCAGATATAAAGAGTTTACATCTCCTCTGTATCATTTTTCTGCCACTATTATAGCGGTAATCGGATTTACGATGATGTTTGGAGGAAAGATAAATGAGATTTGGGCATCAGCGATAGTCGGTGCTTTGCTCGGACTTTCGATGGAAATTGGACACAGACTGGAAGTCCATGATTTTGTGATGGATGCCATATCCTCTATGGCGATTACCGTGTTGACCGTGCTTTTAAAAGCATACCTTCCGGTGTCGATTAATATGGATACGATTATTATCAGTGCGATTATGCCACTTGTTCCCGGAGTGGCTATTACAAATGCGGTAAGGGATACTCTGCAGGGAGATTACATTACGGGAAGTTCAAGAATGCTTGAGGCGTTTATCAAAGCGGCATCTATAGCGTTAGGGGCGGGTATTGGAATGCTGCTGTTTGGAAGTAAATTTATCGGGAGGGCAGTTTTATGATATTGCAGATTATAGGAGCATTTATCGCTATTTTCGGATTTGCCATTTTGCTTGAAATTCCAAAGAAATATTTAGTGCTTGCAGGAATTGTCGCTGCAATCGGTTGGTCAATATATCTTTTTAGCGAAAAAATGGGGACGGGAACAGTGACTGCTTCTTTCTTTTCGGCATTGACGGTCACATTAGTGTCACATTTATTTGCAAGAATGATGAAAACACCTGTTACCATATTTTTGATTGCAGGAATTCTCCCTACCGTGCCGGGAGCGGGGATGTACCGTATTGCGTATTATATGATTATGGGTGATAGTGAGATGTACTCTCATTATTTTACGGAAACATTGAAGATTGCAGGAGTTATTGCACTGGCGATTTTTATTATGGATACGATTTTCAAGTTCTTTATGAAAAATGGAATTAAACAGAATTCCTTATCCTATACGAAAAGAAAAATGAATAAAAGAAAATAAAAAATTGCAAAAAAGTTCTATATAACACGAGAAAAACATAAAAAATGAAAGAAATGATTGACTAAACGTCAAAAAATGTATAAAATAACCATTAACGAGAAAATAGGAGGTCTGTGATGGTAGCGTATAATGAGTTAAGTAGAGAAGAACTTTTAAATTTAAAAGGTGAGTTGGAGAAACAGTTTTCTGAAGTGAAGGCAAAGGGATTAAATTTAGATATGTCCCGTGGGAAACCGTCAGCTGCACAACTTGATTTAGCAATGGGAATGATGGATGTTTTAAACAGTCAATCAGACTTAAAATGTCAGGAAGGTGTAGATTGTAGAAACTATGGTGTTTTAGATGGTATTCAGGAAGCAAAACAGTTACTCGCAGACATGATGGAAGTGCCAAAAGATAATATTGTCATTTTTGGTAATTCAAGTTTGAATGTAATGTATGACACGATTGCACGTTCCATGACACATGGCGTAATGGGAAGTACACCATGGTGTAAGTTGGATAAAGTGAAATTCTTATGTCCTGTTCCGGGGTATGACAGACATTTTGCAATTACAGAGCATTTTGGAATTGAAATGATTAACATCCCGATGACAGAGAGTGGTCCTGATATGGATTTAGTTGAAAAACTCGTAAGTGAGGATGAAGCAATTAAAGGTATTTGGTGTGTTCCAAAATATTCCAATCCGCAAGGAATCACTTATTCCGATGAAACAGTACATCGTTTTGCTAAATTGAAACCGGCAGCAGAAGATTTCCGAATTTATTGGGATAATGCTTACGGAATTCATCACTTATATGAAGACAAACAGGATTATCTGATTGAGATTTTGATGGAATGTAAAAAAGAAGGTAATCCGGATATGGTATATAAATTCTGTTCTACATCAAAAGTAAGTTTTCCGGGGTCGGGAGTATCGGCTATTGCGGCATCTGACGCAAACCTTGTTGATATTCGCAAACAGATGACAATTCAGACAATCGGACATGATAAATTAAATCAATTGCGTCATGCAAGATTTTATAAAGATATTCACGGTATGGTGGAACATATGAAACTCCATGCAGATATTTTAAGACCAAAATTTGAAACAGTACTAAGTGTTCTTGAAGAAGAATTGGGAGGTCTTGAAATCGGTTCATGGTTAGCACCAAGAGGAGGATATTTTATTTCTTTTGATGCAATGGAAGGATGTGCAAAAGCGATTGTTGCAAAAGCGAAAGAGGCAGGATTAATTATGACTCCGGCGGGAGCAACATTCCCATACGGAAAAGACCCGAAAGATAGCAACATTCGTATTGCTCCGTCTTATCCGACACCGGAGGAGTTAAAGATTGCCGCAGAAATCTTTGTTTTAAGTGTAAAACTTGTAAGTATTGATAAATTATTGGAAGAAAAGAAATAGATTTTAATAGAGAAAGGGTAGCAGATAAGAGATGTCTTATTGCTATCTTTTTTCTACATTTGGAAAAGGAGTAGAGATGGAAGAAAAGAAAGTTCCTGAATATGAAGAGATGCATAAAGTACTGGACTTCGCATTGGATGCGGGAAGAATTCTTTTGAAAAACGGTGCGGAGATTTTTCGTGTGGAGGAAACAATCGACTACATATGCAAACGATATCATATAAAAGAAGTTGATACGTTTGTACTAAGTAACGGTATTTTTATTACAGCGGAAAAAGAAGGGAAGGAGATGTTTGCGAAAGTGAAGCATATTCCGTTGTCCGGCACGCATCTTGGCATTGTTACGGCGGTAAATGATCTGTCGCGAGAAGTTACTGCACGGCGTATCAGTCTGGATGAAGCAATTGAGAAATTAAAGGAGATTGAGAAAATGCCCCCCAAAAAGAGATATTTCCGTATTCTTGCGGCGGGAATGGGAAGCGGAGGGTTTTGTTATCTTCTTCAGGCAAGTTTATTTGAAAGTGTGGTGGCATTTGTTATCGGTATGCTTTTATATACTTTTGTTACGTTTACGGAAAAACATCCGATGTCAAAAGTCATTGTCAATATTGTGGGGGCAGGACTTGTGACAGTTCTGGCGCTTTTAGTTTGTAATTTTTGTTTTCCGTTTTTACGGAGAGATAAAATCATTATCGGCTCTATACTTCCACTTGTGCCGGGGGTTGCATTTACGAATGCTATAAGGGATATAGCGAGAAGTGATTTTATTTCCGGTACGGTTCGTATGATTGATGCAATTTTAGTGTTTGTCTATGTGGCAATCGGAGTCGGAGTAGTGTTGACGCTTTATCAGAATATGTTAGGAGGGTTTGCACTGTGATTTCAGATGTTATAAGTTCATTTATCGGAACGCTGGCGTTTTCGATTTTGTATAATGTAGATAAAAAGTTTTATTTTTATTGCGGATTGACGGGAACTGCGGGGTGGCTTTGCTATTGCATGGCTGTCGATTTTTCTTCACCGGCGGTTGCTTCTTTTGTTGGAACGTTAATGGTTGTTTTACTTTCCAGAATTTTTTCCGTATGGAAGAAATGTCCAATTACCGTTTTCCTGATTTCAGGAATTTTTCCGCTTGTGCCGGGAGCGAGTGTATATTATACGGCATATTATTTTGTTACGGGAGATATGGCGCTTGCTTCACAGATGGGAATTTCTTCAATTAAGATAGCATTTGCCATTGTGCTTGGCATTATATTCGTTGTATCTATGCCGAGAAAGTGGTTTTCTTTCCGCTATTGGAAAGAGAAGATTGTTAAATAATCTTGTCAATTCTCTGCATCCTATATATAATAGACGGTAGAGAGTACATAGAATAGGAGAGTTAAAAATGAGTAAAGTAAGAACAAGATTTGCACCAAGCCCTACGGGAAGAATGCATGTGGGAAATTTAAGAACAGCGTTATATGCATATTTAATTGCAAAGCATGAAGATGGTGATTTTCTTCTTCGTATAGAAGATACAGATCAGGAACGCTATGTGGAAGGTGCTGTTGATATTATATATAGAACATTGGAAAAAACGGGACTTATTCATGATGAAGGACCGGATAAGGATGGCGGATATGGTCCGTATGTACAGAGTGAACGTAATGCGTCAGGAATTTATTTAAAATATGCAAAACAGTTGGTAGATCAGGGAGATGCTTATTACTGTTTCTGTGACAAAGACAGATTGGAGTCATTGAAAAGCACGGTGGCAGAAGGTGGAACAGAGATTGTTGTTTATGACAAACACTGTTTACATTTAAGCAAAGAAGAAGTTGAGAAAAATCTTGCGGAAGGGAAACCTTACGTTATTCGTATTAATATGCCTACAGAGGGAACAACAACATTCCACGATGATATTTATGGTGATATTACTGTTCCTAATGCAGAATTAGATGATATGATTTTAATTAAATCAGATGGATTCCCGACATATAATTTTGCGAACGTAGTAGACGATCACTTACAGGGAATTACTCATGTTGTACGTGGAAATGAATATTTGTCATCAGCACCGAAGTATAACAGATTATATGAAGCGTTTGGCTGGGATGTTCCAACATATGTACATTGTCCGTTAATTACAGATGAAAATCATAAGAAATTAAGTAAACGTTGTGGACATTCTTCTTATGAAGATTTGGTAGAACAGGGATATTTGACAGAAGCAATCGTAAACTATGTTGCTTTATTAGGCTGGAGTCCTACTGATAACAGAGAAATCTTTTCTTTGGGAGAACTTGTAGAAGTATTTGATTATCATCATATGAGTAAATCTCCTGCAGTGTTTGACACAATGAAATTAAAATGGATGAACGGTGAATACTTAAAAGCAATGGATTTTGATAAATTCTTTGCATTGGCTAAGCCATATATCGAAGAAGTTGTGACAAAAGATTACGATTTGAAGAAGATTGCTGCTCTTGTAAAAACAAGAATTGAGATTTTCCCTGATATTAAAGAACATATTGATTTCTTTGAAGAGTTGCCGGAATATGACACAGCAATGTATACACATAAGAAGATGAAAACAAACGAGGAAACTTCTTTGGAAGTGTTAAAGGAAATCCTTCCGCTATTTGAAGCACAGGAAGATTACAGCAATGATGCTTTATATGCTGTTTTGAAAGGATATGTGGAAGAAAAAGGTTGCAAAAACGGATATGCAATGTGGCCTGTAAGAACAGCCGTTTCAGGAAAACAAAATACACCGGGCGGTGCTACAGAAATTATGGAAATTTTAGGAAAAGAAGAATCCTTAAGACGTATCCGAAAAGGAATTGAATTATTAAGCAAGTAAGGAGAAGAGATGGGATTTAATAAAGCACAAACAGAAGCGATTACACATCAAGATGGTCCCATGTTAGTTTTAGCAGGTCCCGGTTCGGGAAAGACACTTGTCATTACAAAGAGAATAGAATATTTAATCCAAAAGCGAAAAGTAAGACCAGAAGAAATTCTGGTCATTACTTTTACCAAGGCTGCTACAAATGAGATGCGTGAGAGATTTAGAAAAGTAATGCAGGGGCGGTATTTGCCGGTTACTTTTGGGACTTTTCACGGCATCTATTACGGTATACTAAAGTGGGCGTACAAATTGTCGGCAGAAAATATTTTTTCTGAGGAAGAAAAGATAAGGCTTTTGAAAGAAATATTGGAACATATTGATGCGGAGATAGAAGTGGATGATGAAAAGGATTTCCTAGAAGGAATTACGGGAGAAATCAGTTGCATCAAAAATAATCAGTTGGATATTAAAGAATTTCGATCTGTATATTGTCCTCCGAATATATTTAGAGAGATTTATTATACATATGAGCGTGAGAGAAATCGGAGAAAGAAACTGGATTTTGACGATATGCTTGTTCTCTGTCATGAGTTGTTTACGAAAAGACAGGATATATTAAAAAAATGGCAGGAAAGATATAGTTACATTCTTATAGATGAATTTCAAGATATTAATAAAGTGCAGTATGATGTTATCCGTATGCTTGCTTTGCCACAGAATAATTTATTTATTGTCGGAGATGACGACCAATCTATTTATAAATTCAGAGGGGCAAGACCGGAGATTATGCTTGGCTTTGAGAAAGATTATCCGAATGCAAAAAAGGTATTATTGGATGTAAATTATCGTTCCACAAAGGCGATTGTAAACGGTGCAAGGAAAATTATTCAGAAGAATAAAAACAGATATGTCAAAAATATTATTACTTCAAATGAGCAGGGAGCGGATATTCATATACAGGAAGTCAGAAATCTTTCTGAAGAGAGCATATATGTGCTGAATGAAATTCGGGAAGAGTTGAAACGTGGTGTTCCTGCATCGGAGATAGCTGTTTTGTTCCGAACGAATATGGAACCGAGAATGTTGGCGGAAACATTTATGGAGTATAATTTGCCTTTTCAAATGAAAGAACACCTTCCAAATCTGTACGAACATTTTATTGGAAGAAATTTTTGTGCATATATGAGAATGGCAATAGGAAAAAAAGACAGGAAAGATTTTTTGGAAGTAATGAATCGTCCTATTCGATATATTAGCAGAAGTAGTGTGGAGAAAGCAGAAGTTTCTTTTGAAAGTTTGAGAAAATTTTATTGTGATAAGGAATGGATGCTTGATAGAATAGATCAATTAGATGTGGATTTGCGTATAATGAAGACAATGACTCCGTATGCGGCAATTCAATATATTAGGAAGAAAATGGGATATGATGATTTTTTGAGGGATTACGCATATACAAGAAAAATTAAAGTGGAAGATTTATATGAAATTGCCAATGACATTCAAACGAGAGCAAAAGAATATAAGACAATAGAAAGTTGGTTTGCCCATATCGAAAAATATACGGAAGAATTGAAAAACAGATCAAAGCAGACGGAGTCTAATCAGAATGCTGTTACATTTTTAACAATGCACAGTGCAAAAGGATTGGAGTTTCATACTGTTTTTATTATTGAAGCTAATGAGGACGTCTGTCCGTATAAAAAGGCTGAAATTGTGGAGGATATGGAAGAAGAAAGACGAATGTTTTATGTGGCGATGACCCGCGCAAAGAAAAAATTGTATATTTCCTATGTGAGAGAGCGAAACGGAAAGTCGATGCTGCCGTCAAGATTTGTCAATGATTTGCTTTTTGAATAGGACTTTAGAAACTGTTTTGAAGTGTACATCAAAGCAGTTTCTTTTTTATATGATAGAATAAAGTTGCACAAAAGATTTTGATTGTTAAAAAATAAATTAGTGAAAATAAACAAAAATATACTTGCGAATTAAAAAATAAAGTGTATAATACAAATTAGAGTGCTTTGAAAAGAAAAGGAACAAAGCAAATAATAATTCTTGGAATGAGGAGGAACAGGAAATGAAAAAGAGAAACCAATGGGTTGCAGCGGCATTGGCACTTAGTGTTATTATGTCAGGGATTCCGGCGGAAAATCTATCAGCGGGAAAACCGTCAGACGTATTTAAGGGAGAGGAGTGGTTTGATCAAAACGATGTTTTTGAAGTAAACAGAGAAGACGCTCATGCAAGTTTTGTGGGATTTGATAATCTGGAATCGGTAAAAAGTCCACAAAAACGTCAGCAGAAAGAAAAATCCCCTTATTATTTATCATTAAATGCAAATAAAGGTGATAAGAATGGTTGGAAGTTTAAAATGGTATCCAATCCGTCTGAGAGGGATATGGAATTTTATAAACCGGAAGTAGATGTAAGTGGCTGGGATAGTATTAAAGTACCGAGCAACTGGCAGACGGAAGGATATGACTCGCCAAAATACACGGATACAAGACTTCCATGGGAAGGAGTAGAAGACCCGAGAGCGAATTACGGTCTTCCGGAAAACAGCCCTAGAGGAATTTCACCTACAATTTATAATCCGGTAGGACACTACCGCAGAACATTTACAACACCGGAGAACTGGGACGGTAAAGAAGTGTTTGTTTCTTTTCAGGGTGTGGAATCAGCTTTCTATTTATGGGTAAACGGACAGAAAGTGGGATATAGCGAAGACAGTTATACTCCTTCAGAATTTGACATCAGCCAGTATTTAAATCCGGCAGGACAAGAGAATACAATCGCAGTACAGGTGTATCGCTGGTCAGATGGAAGTTATTTGGAAGATCAGGACTTTATCCGTTTGAGCGGTATTTTCAGAGATGTTTTCTTATATGCGAAAGATAAACAGGCTTCTTTGTTTGATTTTGCATATACAACAGATTTAGATGAGAATTATGCAAATGCAGAATTATCCGTTGAAACTGTTTTGAGAAGTTATGATGAGAAAGCAGATACATCTGGTTACAAAGTGAAAACATTCTTATATGATGCAGCTGGAAATGTTGTTAAAGAAAAAGAATTGGGCGATTTGAAATTTGAACAGGTTGCAGGTGAAAAATTCAGACAAGCTAAGATTTCCTATAAAGAAAAAGTAGAAAAACCATTATTATGGTCTGCAGAAAATCCGAACTTGTATGAACTAGCATTTGTTCTTTATGACAAAGAGGAAAATGTTGTGGAAACTGCAGGAACACATGTAGGTTTCAGAGAAGTAGAGATTGTAAGAAAAGGAACGAATAAATCTCAAATTCTCATTAATGGAGCACCTATTATGTTGAAGGGTGTAAACCGCCATGAAACAAATAAGGAAACAGGACGTCATATTTCAGAAGACAGTATGATTCAGGATATTAAACTGATGAAACAGTATAATATCAATGCCGTGCGAAATTCTCACTATCCAAATGAAGCAAGATGGTATGAATTATGTGATGAATACGGATTGTATATGATTGATGAGGCAAATATTGAATCTCACGGATTAAATGATTATATTCCTCAAAGTGATGCACAGTGGATTAGTGCTTGCAAAGACAGAATGACAAGCACGATTGAGAGAAGCAAAAATCATCCGAGTATTATTTCATGGTCTTTAGGAAATGAAAGTTACGGTGGTGATACATGGGCGGAACTTGGAAAATTGTGTAAGGAACTTGATCCGACAAGATTTGTACATTATGAAGGTTGGCGTGATATTGAGGAAGTAGATGTATGGTCAAGAATGTACCGTAGGGTAAACAATCCTGACTCTACAGATAAAATAAAAAATCCACTTGGCTGGTGGGGAGAAAACGGAACAAAACCTGCTTTCCAGTGTGAATATGCTCATGCAATGGGAAATGGTATCGGAAACTTAGATGAATACTGGGATATGTATGAAAAATATCCAAACCTTCAGGGTGGATTTATTTGGGACTGGGTTGATCAGACAATTGAACTTCCGACTCCTACAGATAAAGTGTTAAAAGATGAAGGAAAAAACAATTTAGAAGTGCTTATGGACGGCTCTCTTGAAAGTGGAGAAAACGGCAAAGCAATGCGCGGATATGCGAAAGTATATAATGACAAATCATTACACATGGCAGGAAATCAGGCATTTACTTTGGAGGCTGACGTAAGACCAGATAGTTTTAAAGAAACAAGAGATAATGACGGTTCAGGGCAGTTAGATCCGTCTGATTACAATAAGACGGCGCCGATTATTACAAAAGGTAATGATGGATGGAAATGTACAGAGTCTTATGGATTAAGAAGACTTGTAGAGGGCGACAAAGATGTTTTGGAATTTTATATTTATAATCAAAACTGGAATGCAGACGAGGGTGTGTACGAGAAAGTGTCTGCACAGTATCCGCTTCCGGAGAATTGGGCAGATGAATGGCACCATGTGGCAGGAAGTTTTGACGGAACAAACTTAAAACTATATCTGGATGGCAAAGAAGTTGCTTCTGCAAAATCAGATGCAGGAATAGCAGGAGGACCAAATCAGGTAGGCATCGGTGCTGACCTTACATTTGATGCACAAAATCCAAATGTACCTGATACATTTAAAGGATTAATTGATAATGTACATATTTATAATAAAGCATTATCCTTAAATGAAATCAATGACAGAACAAGAAAAGCAGATGAAAACACATTATTATGGTTAAGTTTTGATAATACAACTGCAAAAACATACGACAGAGATACATACTATTCATTTGGCGGTGACTGGCAGAGCATACCGGAAGGAAACCCAAATAATAAGAACTTCTGTGCAAACGGTCTTGTGTCTGCGGACAGAACAGTACAGCCTGAATTGGAACAGGTTAAATATATTTACCAGAATATCGGTATTGAAGACGAAGATCTGATGAATGGAAAAGTAAGAATTTCTAACAAATACCTCTTCCAAAATCTAAACGAATTTAGAGGAAAGTGGGAATTGGTAGAAGACGGAAAGGTAATCCAAAAAGGAACATTTTCAGATGAAGAGTTGAACATTGCTCCTGTAGATGATTATCCTGTGAATAATCCGAAACAGGATGTAAAAGAATACAATGAAAAAGTTGTTCAGATTCCATTTACAAAACCGGATTTAAAAGTAGGTGGGGAATATTTTATCAACATTAGTTTTGAATTGAAAAAAGATACATCATGGGCAAAAGCGGGACATGAAATAGCATACAGACAACTTCCTTTATCTTATAAAGTGCCTGATAAAGAAAAGGCAGACTTAGATAAGATGCCTGAAATTCAAGTGACAGATAAAGAAACAAAAACAACAGTAAACGGTAAAGACTTTACATTAGAATTTGATAAGGCAAAAGGAACAATTGAAAGTTTTGTTTATCAGGGAACATCGCTGTTAGAAAACGGTCCTGAACCAAACTTCTGGAGAGCGCCAACAGACAGTGACTTAGGATTTTATTCAGGTCTTGAGATGGACACTTGGAGATATGCCGGACAGGATAAAATGGTAACAGATGTAAAAACAGAAAGAATTAATGATAAAGCAGTACGCTTTACTGTTACATCCAAATTGCCTACAACAAATGAGTCCGTATATAAACAGACATTTACTGTATATGGTACAGGTGATGTGAAAGTAGATAGTTTATTACAGCCTGGAAAAGACCTTCCAATGATTCCGGTTGTAGGTAATATGCTTACTTTACCAAAAGAATTTTCAAATGTAACATGGTATGGAAAAGGTCCTGATGAAAACTATATTGACCGTCAGAGTGGTTATGAAGTAGGGGTATATAAGAAAAATGTAAAAGATTTCTTTATTGACTATATCAAACCACAGGAAACAGGAAACAGAACAGATACAAGATGGGTAAGTTTAACAAACGATAAAGGTGTAGGTTTACTTGCAAAAGCAGACGGTGTTATGGAATTTAGTGCTCTTTACTATACGCCTGAACAGTTGAGTAATGCATTACATTCCTATTTGTTAAAAGAAAATAATTCTATTTCTTTAAGATTAAATCAGAAACAAATGGGGTTAGGTGGCGATAACTCATGGGGAGCAAAAGCGCTTGAACCATATTTAATCAAAGCGGACAAACCTTACGAATATAGTTTTACATTAAAACCGGTTAATACGGCTGATATTGATAAGACTATGGCAGATTCAAAAGTACAGATGCCGGAAACAGAAGGTCATGAGCAGGAAAAAGCAGATAAGAGTAAACTTGCGGCTGCAATCAAAGATGCAGAGGCAGTTGATACAAAACAGTATACAGAAGACTCTGTTGCAAAAATGACAACTGTTTTGAAAAAAGCAAAAGAAGTATTTGCAAATGATTTAGCAACACAGGAAGAAGTAGATGAGGCAGAAAAAGCACTGAGAGATGCTTTGAATAAACTTGTGAAGAAGACAGGTAGTCAGGGCAACGGTGGTCAAAATGGAAATCAGACAACAAAACCGAATAAGCCGAATGGACAAAACAAACCTGTTAAGACGGGAGATGCAACACCGTTTACACTACTCTTTGGCGGTTTGGCGGTGAGTCTTGGAACAATTTTAGGCTTGAAAAAGAGAAAAGACAACTTAGATTCAGAAAAATAAAAACTGTACAAAAAAAGACGCTCATTTTAAATGGGCGTCTTTTACTGAAATTAATCTTCATCAGATAATTCTTCAAATTCCTGAGCGTCTAACCATTCATCAAACGCATCAGCAGCAACTTCATATTCATCGTCATCTTCGATGTTGTCGAGAGTAGGTTCTCCGTCAACTTCTGCATAGCGATAAAGGTATACGTCACCTTCTTCATTATCACCATCTTCATCAATAGGAAGAAGAGCAATATATTCTTTTCCGCCTGCTTCGTAGATTGTCAATACAACACATTCTACTTCTTCGTCATTGTCCAATGTCAATGTTACTGTTACTTCTTCATCGTGGCAGTCACAGTTATCGTGACCACAGTTACAATTATGTTCGCTCATGTTTTTATCTCCTTTACAATTTGATATAATCACTCTAACAGAATGAGGGAAGAATTGCAAGGATAAAAACTATTGACAACCTATAAAAAAGGGCTAAAATAAAGTAATAGAAATGTAATAAAACTGTAAAAGGAAGGGATAACAGTTATGAATATAAAGAGAATGAAGTTGATTTTATTGGCAGTTGTATGTGCATTTACATTTGCCGGATGTAAAAAAAACGTGGGAGCAGAAGAAGATAATCCGGTTAAAGCGGAGGAAGAAGAGGAGAAGGTTATATATAAGTTTGGATTTTCATGTATTGCTAAAGAAAACCCATATTATATTACATTGGGTGATGCAATTCAGGAAAGCCTCAGGGAAGAGGGGCATACGGTGATCGGGACGAATAAAGACACGCATTTAAGTTCCGATGAACAGATAGAACAGATTAATGAAATGATAGAACAGGGAATAGATGCTATTTTTCTTTCTCCTGTAGACTGGAAAGAGATTACTCCGGCGTTACAGGAGTTGAGGGAAGCAGATGTGAAGATTATTAATATTGATACGAAAGTGGCAGATTTTGATTATGTGGATGCTTATATTGGTTCGGATAATAAAAATGCAGGAACAGTATGCGGTAAAGATTTAATAGAGAAATGCGAGAAGGGCGGAAAGATTGTTATCTTAGAATGTCCGACAATGAATTCCGTTAATGAACGTATTACAGGGTTTGAAGAGGCGATAGCAGGAAGTCCTTTTGAAGTTGTGGCGAGAAAAGATGTAAAAGGGGATTTGGCGATTGCCAGAGATGAAACAAAGAAAATTTTAGAGAAGAATAAGGATATTACTGCGATTATGTGCGGAAACGATCCGTCGGCAATAGGGGCATATATTGCAGCGAATGAACTTGGTATAAAAGGAATTAAAATTTACGGTGTGGACGGTTCGCCGGAATTGAAAAAAGAATTAGAAAAACCGAATACGCTTATTGCTGGAACAGCAGCACAGTCACCGATTAACCTAGGAAAGACAGCAGTAAAAGTTGCTTTGAATATGTTAAACGGTGAGGATTATGAAGAGGAAACATATTTGGATACATATCTGATTACAAAAGAAAATGTAGAAATGTATGGAACAGACGGCTGGCAATAAAAGAAATGAAAGGGAAAAATATGGAACATTATAGAGGAATGCCTTTTCCGATGGGTGTTACTGTAGAAGGGAATAGCGCTAACTTTTCCACAGCAGTGAAAAGCGGAAAAAAATGTTTTCTTTTATTGTACAAAAAGGGAGAGTTGACTCCTGCATTTGAATTGGAAATGAAAGAAGAATATGCTTTTGGCGAAATTAGATGTATTATGCTAAAGGGCATGGATTGGGCAGAGTGGGAATATAATTATAAGATAAACGATGAAATTGTAACCGATATATATGCGAAGGCGGTTACGGGAAAAGAAGAGTGGTTAGGAGAAGAAACATCCTTAATTAAAGGAAAAATCCTTGCGGATGTATATGATTGGGAAAATGATACACCTCTTTTTCTTCCGGAAAATGAAGTGGTTGCGTACAGTATTCATGTGCGAGGATTTACGAAACATACATCAGCTAAGGTAAAACATGGCGGTACTTTTTTGGGAGTGAAAGAAAAACTTCCTTATTTAAAAAAATTGGGTATTAATCAGATTCACTGTATGCCAGTATATGAATTTGAGGAAAATGGACGATATACAAATTACTGGGGATATGGTCCGGCATTTTGTTTTGCACCAAAATCTTCCTATGCGGCTACAGGGGATGCTGTATGTGAATTGAAGGATTTAGTAAAGGCATGTCATAAGGATGGAATAGAGATTGTTCTCGATTTGCCATTTACGGAAGAGATGTCAAAGAGAATGGTAGCAGACTGTATTCGTTATTACAAAATGGAATATCATATAGACGGATTTATTGTTAATCCATTCAATGCTCCTTTTGAAGAATTAAAAAAAGATCCGTTGTTAAAACATACAAAGATATTAAAAAAACAAGATGATTTTCAAAATATTATGCGTCAGTTTTTAAAAGGTGACGAAGGAATGGTTGAGAGTGTAATGTGGTGGACAAGACACTTTTCTAATGAGGAAGGTATTTTCAATTACATTACAACTCATACAGGCTTTACCCTTTCTGATTTGGTTTCTTATGATGGAAAACATAACGAGAAAAACGGAGAGAAAAATCAGGACGGTCCGGATTATAATTACAGTTGGAATTGTGGAGCAGAAGGACCAAGCAGAAAAAGGGCGGTTATGGCGTTGAGAAAGAAACAGATTAGAAATGCTTTTCTTTTATTGCTTACTTCTCAAGGAACACCTTGTATTTTGGCAGGGGATGAGTGTAATAACTCCCAGCAGGGAAATAATAATGTTTATTGCCAAGATAACGAGATTGGCTGGGTAAACTGGGGAAATACGGAAAAAGACAGAGAACTATTTCGTTTTGTACAGTCATTAATTCAATTTAGAAAGGAGCACAAAGTATTACATGCTCCATCGGAACTAAAAGGAATGGACAGTGTTTCCTGTGGGATTCCGGATGTATCATATCATGGAGAATGTGCATGGCAGATTCCTTCTGAGATTTCCAGCAGACAGTTGGGAGTTTATTACTGCGGAGAAGGAATAGGGGAAGACAGTTGCTTTGTCGCATACAATATGCATTGGTTGAAACATTCATTTGCCTTGCCGGCGTTAAAAAAAGGAAAGAAATGGTATTGTGCCGTTTCAACTGATACAGGTGTGATGAAAGAAATGGAAGAACTGGATAATCAGAGAGAAGTTATAGTGGGTGACAGAACAATAGAAATATTTGTGGGAAAGGAATAGCATATGAAAATCGGTTTAAATTCATTTCAACTGAAAATTATTGCAGTCATTACAATGATTATTGACCATATAGGACTGTTTTTCTTTCCAGAATATATATTTTTTAGAATTATCGGGCGTATTTCATTTCCGATTTTTGCTTTTTTAGTTGTGGAAGGTTTTTATCATACAAGTGATATTTTGAAATATATGATTCGTTTGGGTGGCTTTGCAGTTCTTTCGGAAATTCCTTTTGATTTGCTGACAACGGGAAGAATTTTTGATTTGCGCCATCAGAATGTGTTTTTTACTCTGCTTATCGGAGTAATTCTTATGTATTGTTATGAAAAACAGTATTCTACTTTTTCCAGAGTGAGCGCGCTTTTTCTTATTATGCTTGCAGGTGATATTTTCAGAACAGATTACGGTGCTTGGGGCGTATTGATGATTTTTTGTTTCTTTATTTTTAGAGAACGTATGGCAGCAAAATTTGTCAGCGTCGCAGTAATTAATATTTTAGTATTTGGATATATTCAGGCGTTTGCAGTGTTAGCGCTTTTACCAATCTGCCTTTATAACGGCGAAAAAGGAAGAAGTTATAAATATTTCTTTTATCTCATATATCCGGTACATTTATGGATAATATGGATAATTAAAACAATGATATAGGAGTATGGAAGAGATGAAAGCGTGGAAACATTTTTGCACAATTACACATCATAAAATGTTAGTTATGAAGTATTGCTTTCAGGTGGGGCTGTATCGGCAGGGGCTTCTGCACGATTTGTCAAAATATAGTTTCACAGAGTTTTGCGTAGGCAGTAAATATTATCAAGGGACGAGAAGTCCAAACAATGCGGAGAGGGAAGAAATAGGGTATTCAAGTGCATGGTTGCATCATAAAGGTCGAAATAAGCATCATTACGAATATTGGATTGATTACGGTGTTGGAAAAGAAAAGGGACTGATAGGTATGCCGATGCCTAAAAAATATGTTGTAGAAATGTTTATGGACAGAATAGCGGCATCGAAAACGTATATGAGAGAAAAATACACAGACAGAAAACCACTTGAATATTATGAGCAGGGAGCGAAGTATGTTCGTAAAATGCTTCATAAAGATACACAGAAATTGTTGGAAACACTTCTCAATATGCTTGCGGAAAAAGGGGAAAAGGTTACATTTGATTATATTCGAAAAGAAGTGTTAAATCATAACCACCCGTC
>NZ_BAAHSI010000042.1:0-6836 GCF_054601575.1 Faecalimonas canis
TTTGAAGGTACACCGAAAGTTGGAAAGTCGAAAGACTTTCTTTTTTTATGCAATAAGAAATTTATATAACAGTATATAAATAGGTAATAAAATACAAAATTGTATATTTTGCTGAAAGTTAGATAAAAAGATATACAGAGAAATAAATAAAAGCAAGGATAGAAATTATGCAAAATGCCGGAGAATTTTTCTATCTTTGCTTTTATTTTGAAATATTTGCACGATAGTAGAAAAGATTAGCACGTTAGTATAAATGTAAAAAAATAGAATTGAAAAAATATGTACGATTGTAGTATTATTAAGTGGTAATATTTGTGCAATATGCATGAATACGAGCGGAAAGGAGATCAGTATGAAAAAGAGAAATTTAAAAGTTCTTAGTTTACTTTTAGTTGCCAGCATGACAGTGCCATCAGTAGCAGAATCAGCACAGTACTTTAATGTTCCTGCTATGGTACAGGCAGCGGAAGAAAATAATGCAAAAGCGGAAAAAGAAGCCGTTTTGGAAGACGGTGTGAACGACAAATGGACAGAAGAAAATAAAGTAGGAACAGATTCTGTTTGTGCAGTTGAAAATGGCTGGTTACATATAAAATCAGGAACAGGAAATGGAAATAACCCGGGAACCAAACCGGCAATGTTTGTAAACCCAACAACATTTGATTTCACAAAACCGGGATATGTTGAATTTACATTGAAATCAAACAATCAGAATACAAGTCAAAGTAATTCAGATAGATTTGGTATTTATTTAGGTTATAACACAGATGCTAATGGCATGTTTGTCGGATATGACAACGGTGGTTGGTTCTGGCAGAAATATAAAGATGGTGATGGAGCTTGGTATAGTCAGACAAGAAGACCTGCACCGGCACAAAATGCAGAAACAAAGGTTCGTGTTGAATGGACAGGAAATTACCAGATGACATTGAAAGTTAACGATGAAGCAGTATTTACTAACGAAGATTTCAATGGAATCAAAGATAGTCTGGGTAATAAAATTGCTATTAAAGCAGGAAGTTTTGGAACTAATGTAACAGATGTACTTTTGAAAGATATTCATTATACAGGACAGCAAGAAGCGAAAACTTATGACGTAACAGGTAAAGTTGTTGATGATAAAGGACAGGCTGTAGCAGAAGCAATAGTAAAAGTTGGTGAGCAGACTGTAAAAACAAACGATAAAGGTGAATATACTTTAAAACTGAAAAATGGTACATACACTGTTGAAGTTACAAAAGAAGGATTTGGAGTTGCGACAGGAAATGTTACGGTAAATGGTGCTGCAGCAACTGTTACAGACATTAAATTATCTCCTGAGGCAGAAGTAGAAACGCAGAAAATTTTTTCAGCAGATATGGATGTATTCGTAGCAAAGAAATTCCCAAGTGTTGTAAAATACGAGATGAAAGGGAAAAATCAAGGAAAAGTATTCTACGGACAGACTAAGGCAATTGATACAGTTAAAATCAATAATGTAGCAATTAAATTAGGAAAAGATGATGTAAAAGCCACATTTGATGATAATAAAGCAACATATGTGATGAAATTAAAAACTGCCGATGGAAAAATTGATGCAGAAATCACGGCAGAATTAAAAGTAAAGAAAAATGAATTACATTTTGATATTACAAAAGTGACAAATAATCTTTTAAAAGCAGGCGTTAAAGAAACAAAAGATAACGCAATTCAGACAATTGAAATTCCAAACCACAGTTTAGTTTCTGTAAGAAGTACACAGGAGGGCGCAAATTTAAAAGGTGCTTTAATGTCTTCTAACACAACAATCAGTGGTGACGAATATATAGAAGTAAATGCTAACACACCTGCAAAGAGCCAGGATTATATGTATGCATTTGTTTCTAACAACGAATTAAGTGCAGGTCTTTGGAGTAACTCTGAAAATGAAGGTAGTGCAAAAGCGGTAGGTGTTTCAGGCGGTAGTCACAATACAAGAGTACAGTCTGTTGCTGAAAAAGGAAACGGATATGTAACAATGGGACTTGGAAGTACAAAATGGTACTATCATAGAGCAGTAGAAAGTGCTCCTAAGAAAAATGAATCTGGAAGTCTTTATAAGAAACAATACGTTGTAGAAGAAACAGCAATGCCTTCTATGAAGGTAGCAATCACCGGAAATATAAATGGTGATGAAAATGTTGACTGGCAGGATGGTGCAGTTGCATTCAGAGAGATTATGCACAATCCTTACAAGAGTGAGGAAGTTCCTGAATTAGTTGCATGGCGTATTGCAATGAATTTCGGTGGACAGGCACAGAACCCATTCTTAACAACATTGGATAACGTAAAACGTGTAGCAATGCACACAGACGGTTTAGGACAGTCAGTACTTTTAAAAGGTTACGGAAGTGAAGGTCATGATTCAGGTCACCCTGATTACGCAGACATCGGAAAACGTATCGGTGGTGCAGAAGACATGAACACACTTATGGAAAAAGGTAAAAAATATGGTGCAAGATTCGGTATTCATGTAAATGCCGGAGAAATGTATCCGGAAGCAAAAGCATTTACAGATGATTCTGTAAGAAGATATGACAAAGATGCTGAAGACGGCAGTCATAAAAAAGGTGATTTACGTTACGGCTGGAACTGGTTAGATCAGGGTGTGGGACTTGACAGTGTGTACGACCTAGGTGAAGGACACAGAAGACAGCGTTTCAACGACTTAAATGAAAAAGTAGATAACATGGATTTCGTTTATGTAGACATCTGGGGAAATCAGACAGGTGGAAATGACGATTCATGGCAGACACGTAAATTATCAAAAGAAATCAATGACAATGGCTGGCGTATGGCAACAGAGTGGGGTTCAGCAAATGAGTACGACTCAACATTTCAACATTGGGCAACTGACTTAACATACGGTGGATATAAACTAAAAGGTGAAAACAGTGAAGTTATGCGTTTCCTTCGCAACCATCAGAAAGATTCATGGGTAGGTGATTATCCTTCATACAAAGGAGCTGCAATGGCACCACTTCTTGGTGGATATAACATGAAAGACTTTGAAGGCTGGCAGGGACGTAACGATTATGATGCATATATCCAAAACTTATATACACATGATTTAACAACGAAATTTATCCAGCACTTTGAAGTTGTGGATTGGGAGAATGGAAAAACATTTACAGACACTAATCCGGACGGACAATCTTATACTTGGACACCTGAAAAGAAAATCACATTAAAAGGTGATATGGGTACATTAGTTCTTGAAAGAAAATCTGATAATCCAAATGAAGCGGCTTATCGTGACAGAACAATGACATTAAATGATAAAGTAATTGCAACAGGTGCTGTTTCAAGAGGTGATAACGGACAAGGAGGAACAGAATCTTACTTAGTACCATGGAACTGGAATGCAGAAACAGGCGAAAAAGTATCCGAAGATAAAGAAAAAATGTATCACTGGAATACAAAAGGTGGAACAACTACTTGGGAACTTCAGGATAACTGGAAAAACTTAAAAGATGTAAAAGTTTATGAATTGACAGATTTAGGAAAAGTAAACGAAAAAACAGTTCCTGTAAAAGATGGAAGAATTACATTAGAAGCAGAAGCACAGACACCTTATGTTGTATGCAGAGGTAAAGAAGATAACTTAAAAATCACATGGAGTGAAGGAATGCACATTGTAGATGCGGGATTCAATACAGGTGATGCAGGTCTTACAAAATATTGGGAAAAAACAGGTGACGGCAAAGCAGTTATTGCTAAGAGTCAATATAGCAACCCAATGCTGAAATTAGACGGCAAAGTATCTATGACTCAGGAATTGACTGATTTAAAAGCAGGTCAGAAATATGCCGTATTAGTTGGTGTAGATAATAGAAGTAATGCAAAAGCAAGCATCACTGTAAAATCAGGTGATAAAGTATTAGATTCAAACTACACAACAAAATCTATTGCGAAGAACTATGTAAAAGCATATACACACAGTAATAAAAGTGCAACTGTTGACGGAACAAGTTACTTCCAGAATATGTATGTATACTTTACAGCGCCTGAAAGCGGTAAAGTGACATTAACTCTTTCAAAAGAAGAAGGGGAAGGAAGTGCATACTTTGATGATGTTCGTGTAACAGAAACAACTATGGATGTTTTGAAAAAAGATAAAGACGGAAATGTAGTTGGAATGAAACAGAACTTTGAAGATAACGTACAGGGTGTATATCCATTTGTTATCGGAGCAATCGAGGGTGTAGAAGATAACCGTACTCACCTTTCAGAATTACATGGTAAATATACTCAAGCAGGCTGGGATGTTAAGAAAATGGATGACGTTCTTACAAAGAACGATCCAAAATCTAACTGGTCAGTAAAAACAAACGGTCTTTGTCAGTCAGGTAACCTTGTAATGCAGACAATTCCTCAGAATTTCCGTTTTGAAGAAGGAAAGACATACAAAGTTTCATTTGATTATCAGTCAGGTTCAGACGGAATTTACGGAGTAGTTGTAGGTAACGGCGAAGTAAAAGGAAATGAAAAAGTAACTGAATTAGCAAAAGCAATGGGTTCTAAAGCAGAGAAAACGCATGAGTTTGAAATCACAGGTGCTACGGGCGGACAGACATGGTTCGGTATTTACTCAACAACAAAAGCACCAAATCTCATGGGAACAAGCGGAGCAGCAGCAAACTTCGGAGGATATCAGGACTTTGTATTAGATAACTTAAAAATCGAAGAAGTGAAAGCAGATGTGTCAAGAGCAGACTTAGAAGCGTTAGTAAAAGAGGCTGAACAACTTAAAGCAGAAGATCACTTATCGACAGATTGGAAAGTATTTGAAAATGCTTTAACAGATGCAAAAGTTGCATTAAATAAAGATAAAGAGTCACAGGAAGACATTGAAAATGCATATTACAAATTAAAAGGTGCTATGGAATCCTTAAAATATGCAGGCGGAACAGAGTCTGATTCTAGAGGAGATATTGCGGTAGATAAATATTCTGTAGAAGCAGGAAGTTTTGAACCGAACAATGCTTCTGAAGGTGATCCTAAATTAGCACAGGATAATAAAGCAGATACATTCTGGCATACAAATTGGAATGATGCTAATATTGATAATGCTTGGTATCAGTTTAACTTCAAAGGACCACAGACTGTAAATGGTATGAGATATCTTCCACGTCCGGGTGCAGCAAATGTAAATGGTAAATTGAAAAAAGTGGATGTACAGGTTAGTACAGATAATGCAAAAACATGGACAACAGTTAAAGATGATGTAGAAGTTTCTACAGATACAGTATGGCAGAAAATTAAATTTGATAAAGAGTATAAGAATGTCACAAATGTTAAATTAATTGCAGTGGAAACAGCAGGAAATACAGCAAATCAGTTTGCTGCAGCAGCAGAACTTCGTGTAACAACACCATATACACCTGAAAAACCGGTAGTAGATAAAACAGGTTTGAAAAATGCAATTGCTGAAGCGGAAAAACTTGTGAAAGAAAATTACACAGAAGAATCATGGAACAACATGATTGTATACTTAGATGCAGCAAAAGCAGTTTATGCTGATGCAGAAGCAACACAGTATGACGTATCTCTTGCTATTGCAAATCTTGGAGATGCAGTAAAAGATTTAGTTGCAGCAGAAAAACCGGATCCTGAAAAACCTGCAGATAAAGATGCTTTACAGGCTGCTGTAGATAACTATAGCAAATATAATAAAGCAGACTATACGGCAGATTCATGGAAGAAGTTTGAAGAAGCATTAAATAATGCAAAAGCAGTTCTTGCAGACAAAGATGCTACACAGGCAGAGGTTGATGGGGCATTAAGTTCATTAAATATTGCAGAAGACGGATTAGTTCTTGCTTCTAATGGAAATGGCGATAACAATGATGGCAACGGTAATGGCAATGATAACGGTAGTGGAAATGGTAGCGGAAGCGGCACAGATACACAGAAACCGGTAAAACCAAATAAACCAAACAAACCAAGTAATAAACCTGTAAAAACAGGAGATGAAGCGCCTGTTCTTCCATTAACAGCAACAGTTGCAGGATTAGGAGCAGCAATCGCACTTCTTTTCAAAAAAAGAAAATAAATAATTCCTAATAGGAAACAGAAAATTCAGCCTGATTATTCAGGCTGAATTTTTCGTTTGAAAACTTTTTTCCTATGGCCTATAATAAAAAGCATAAAGAATAATGAAAGTAGGGAGAAAAGGATGAATTACACAATTCGTAAAATCAATACAGAAAATGATATTGAAAAATGTGACTTATTTGAAATAAACAATTATCAATGGAACAACGTGTACACACCTAAGACATATGGATATGCAGGATATTTGGAGGGAAAAGGTCTTTATGTAAAATTTGTCTGCGAAGAGATAAATCCTAAAAGAGAATATGCAAAAGACCGTGACAGAGTGTGTGAAGACAGTGCTGTAGAAGTATTTTTTGCATTTCCGGAAAAAAATCAGGAGCTTTCCAATGACGTTATGTATATCAACTATGAGATGAATGCAAATGGCGCGCTTTACTGTAAATTTGGAAAAGGTCGTAAAGGAAGAGAGTTTATCTCAGAAGAAGTATGTGAAAAGAGTCATTGTCAGACAGTAGTGGAAGAAGATAAATGGACGCTTACGGTTACCATTCCGGAAGAATTTTTATGTGGACTTTGTGATTTTGATACTTTTATAAATGGGGCAGAGTTTTACAGCAATTTTTATAAAATTTCCGAAAGTCCTGAGATTGAACATTATGGAAGTTTTTCACGCATTAAAAGTGACACACCTAACTTTCATTTACCGGTTTGTTTTGCAAAAACAACTATTAAATAAAAAGGGGCTGTCGGGAAATAGA
>NZ_BAAHSI010000043.1:0-1482 GCF_054601575.1 Faecalimonas canis
GGGAGCATCCCAAAGTTTGTGTAAACCTCCAAACTGATGTAAGATAAAATTACTCAGTTTGGAGGTTATTTTTATGGCAAGAAGAAAAGACAGCCCACAAAAAGCAGCAATGAGAGAAATGATGCGTGATTATCTGAAGAATAATGATATCAGCATCAAAGATGGCACCGATGTAAACAGTATCATGCGTGACATGATGTCTGTTCTTCTGGAAGGTGCTTTGGATGAAGAACTGGATGAGGAATTAGGCTATTCCAAGTATGATTATCGAAACAAAAAAACAGATAACAGTCGAAATGGGCATTCCAGCAAAACCATGCATACAAGCTATGGAGATATGGATGTAGTTATCCCTAGAGATCGTAACGGTGAGTATGAGCCCCAGTTAATCAAAAAATATCAGAATACTGTGACTCAGGACATGGAAGAAAAAATCCTTTCCATGTATGCAAAGGGAATGACAACC
This sequence comes from Faecalimonas canis, assembly GCF_054601575.1. NCBI lineage: Bacteria > Bacillati > Bacillota > Clostridia > Lachnospirales > Lachnospiraceae > Faecalimonas > Faecalimonas canis. The sequence goes on from NZ_BAAHSI010000043.1 coordinate 467, forward strand.
GGAGATATCGAATCTCATATGCGGGAACTGTATGATATTGATATTTCTGACAGTACCATCAGCCGGATTACGGATAAAATCCTTCCAATTGTAAAAGAATGGCAGGAACGTCCGTTGGAAGAAGTGTATGCTGTCGTATTTATGGATGCTATCCACTATCATGTCCGAAGCGAAGGACGCATTGTAAAACGTGCAGTTTACATTGCTCTTGGCATCGATATGAACGGAAAAAAGGACGTTCTTGGTATGTATGTTGGAGAAAACGAAAGTGCCAAGTTCTGGCTCTCCATCATGAATGGACTAAAGAACCGCGGAGTTGAAGATATCCTGATAGCATGTGTGGATGGACTAAATGGATTTCCACAGGCAATTGAAGCTGTTTATCCAAAAACAGAAATCCAGCAGTGTATCATTCATCAGATCCGTAATTCAACGAAGTTTGTTTCCTACAAAGACATCAAAAAGCTGATGGCTGATCTGAAGCTTGTATATGCTGCTCCAACGGAGGAAATAGCATTAAATGAATTAGAATTATTCAAAGATAAATGGGATTCCAAGTATCCAAAGATTTATAAATCATGGCATGACAACTGGGCTACATTATCCACTTATTTCAAGTACCCGGAGGCAGTAAGGCGCCTGATTTATACCACCAATGCGATTGAAGGATTCAACCGTCAGCTGCGGAAAGTAACCAAAAGCAAGACCGTTTTCCCGTCGGATGACAGCCTTTTAAAAATGCTGTATCTTGCGACTATGGATATCACTAAGAAATGGACAGGACACCGGCAGGACTGGGGGCAGATCCACTCCCAGCTTGAAATCTATTTTGAAGAGCGGCTGATTGGACGCAACCTGTAAAACCAGCTTGTTTTGGGCAGGTCTTATTGACATGCCCAAAAACTCCTGTATAATGCAGATATGGGCAGAACCTAGAAAATCAGCTCTGCCCATTTGTAACTATTCACAAATCTTATATCAGTTTTTAACGTTTACACAAAACTTGAAACGGTCTC
>NZ_BAAHSI010000044.1:0-1037 GCF_054601575.1 Faecalimonas canis
ATGTCTCGAATTGCAGAAATGACAACATCTGCCGTAACCAATCGGGTAAAGGGTGGTCAAATCAAGCGAGACGGAAAGGAAAGAACACATGAACACAAGTAATCTAATGGAGAAGATACTCTCTAGTGATAACCTCAATAGAGCATATATGCAAGTCGTACGAAATAAAGGTGCAGAGGGAGTGGACGGAATGAAGTACACAGAACTCAAAGAACACCTTGAAAAGAACGGCGAAAACATCAAGGAACAGTTGAGAACAAGAAAATATAAACCACAACCAGTACGAAGAGTGGAGATACCAAAACCCGATGGCGGAGTCAGAAATCTAGGAGTACCAACGGTAACAGATAGATTTATACAACAAGCCATAGCGCAGGTCTTAACACCAATTTATGAGGAAGAGTTCCATGACCATAGTTATGGATTCAGACCGAATAGATGTGCACAGCAAGCAATCCTGACAGCGCTAGACATGATGAATGACAGTAATGATTGGATTGTAGACATTGACTTGGAAAAGTTCTTTGACACAGTAAATCATGATAAACTTATGACTATCATAGGTAGAACCATTAAAGATGGGGATGTAATCTCTATCGTCAGGAAATACCTAGTCAGCGGAATCATGATTGACGATGAGTATGAAGATTCTATTGTGGGAACGCCACAAGGAGGAAACCTTTCACCGCTGTTGGCAAACATCATGTTAAATGAACTAGACAAAGAAATGGAAAAGCGTGGGCTTAACTTTGTACGATACGCAGATGACTGCATCATCATAGTTGGAAGTGAAATGTCCGCCAACAGAGTAATGAGAAATATCTCACGATTCATTGAAGAGAAACTAGGGCTTAAGGTCAATATGACCAAGAGTAAAGTAGACAGACCTAGAGGTCTTAAGTATCTTGGATATGGATTCTACTATGATTCAAGAGCACATCAGTATAAGGCGAAACCGCATGTAAAATCAGTAGCGAAGTTCAAGAAGAAAATGAAAGAACTCACTTGCCGAAGTTGGGGTGTTAGCAACACGTGCA
>NZ_BAAHSI010000045.1:0-12889 GCF_054601575.1 Faecalimonas canis
CGTGGTTTTCTTAATACAAGAAAAATGGACTATCTTTACGACAGTCCACTTATCTCTACGGTCTTATTGCTATTTTTATTACCCCGTCTTTTCTATTTTCAAATAAATCATATGCTTTTTCAATTTCACTTAACGGAAATGTATGTGTAATTAGCGGTGTCGTATCTATTTTTCTCTCCTCAATCAATTTCAAAATCGCATCACAATCACAACCGTCAACCCCGCCTGTTTTAAAAATCAAATTTTTTCCATACATCTGAGGCAACGGAAGTTTTTGCGTTTCTTCATAAAGAGCAACAACTGTCACAACCGTATTCGGTCTTGCAATTTTCCATGCCAACTCAAATGTAGAAGAACTGCCCGCTACTTCCAACACTCTGTCAGCGCCTCCGTGGTCACTGTTTCTCTTTACAAATTCTTCTACGTCTACTTCTTTCGGATTCACAACCATAACTTCCGGATAATGTTTTTTTATAAATTCTGTTCTCTCATCATCTGTTTCACATAGAATAATTCTTTTCGGTTGTTTTAACATCACACAAAGCAATGTACATATACCGGTAGGTCCTCCTCCGATAATAACAACAGTATCCTCTTCTTCTATTTCTGAAATCCTTGTTGCCCAATATCCCGTTGCCAGCACATCACCTACAAACAACGCCTCTTCATCCGTAACAGAATCCGGAATTTTATTTAACCCCTGTTCTGCAAAAGGTACACGGACATATTCTGCCTGCCCTCCGTCTATCCGGCATCCCAATGCCCAGCCTCCATGCTCATCCGTACAATTATTCACAAACCCTTTCTCACAGAAATAGCATTTTCCACAAAATGTTTCCACATTAACTGTTACCCTGTCACCTTTTTTTACTTTCGTAACTTCGCTGCCGACTTCCTCCACTACACCAACCATCTCGTGTCCTATCGTAATCCCTTTTACCGCCCTTGGAACCGCCCCATGCTTAATATGAATATCACTTGAACATATACTTGACAGAGTAACACGGACTATCGCATCCGTTGCATTTATCAGCCTTGGTTTTTCTCTATCCTCCATACAAAATTTTCCCTGTTCTTCATAGACATATGCTAACATTGTACTTCCTTCTTTCCTTACTTTTCTTTAACTACATTATAAAGTCTTTTCTATCCTAACGCCACATCTAATATCATCATTACTAAAAATCCTACAATAAATCCGAGTGTTCCCGCTTTTCCTTCCTCACCGTTCACACCCATATGAGCCTCAGGGATTAATTCCTCCACGACTACATAAATCATTGTTCCCGCCGCAAATGCCAAAAATATTGCAATAGCAGACTGCGTCACACTTGCAAAAGCCGCCGCCAAAACAGCAAAAACCGGCTCTACAACCGCCGTCATACTTCCTATTAAGAACGCTTTTTTCTTCGACATTCCTTCTTTCATAAGAGGAAGAGCAACCGCCGTCCCCTCCGGAAAATTTTGAATAGCAATCCCTATTGTCAATGCAATCGCTCCTGACATAAGTGCGATATTCTCCCTGTTCTGTCCCGCCAAGGCAAACGCAAGCCCGACTGACATTCCTTCCGGAATATTGTGAACGGTAATCGCTAAAACAAGCATGGATGTACTCTGCTTCAACGTAATAGGATTTTCTCTCTGCTTTTTATACCATTTTTGAAGTAAAAAATCTGCCAGCAAAAGTATCATCACACCAAAAAGAAATCCGCCTGTAATGACAAGCCATCCAATCTGTCCGTTTTTCTCCGCAAAATCAATCCCCGGAAGAAGTAATGACCACACAGATGCTGCAATCATAACTCCGCCCGCAAACCCTAAAAATCCATTCTGGCATTTCTCACTTATCTGATTTTTCACAAAAAATATTCCCGCTGCCCCTAAAGTTGTAACTGACAGCGTAACTAAACCTCCTAAAAAGGCTAAAAAAATTCCACTCATACTACTCACACCTCCGTTAGTAATATATGAATGGATTTTTCTTTTGACACTTTTATGAAATTTCTTTCAACGCCTTTTTAAATTGGAAGACGAATAAAATTGCGGTAAACGTCACTGCGAATACATCCGCTATCGGTTCAGCCATATAAACTGCCACTGTTTTATCTGACGTAAAAATATGAGGCATTATATAAATAAGCGGAATTAATAAAACAAATTTTCTCATCACTGCAACTGCAATAGATGCCTTTGCATTTCCCAACGAGTTAAATGTCATCTGACACGCCATTTGAATACCAAAAAGAATCAATGCTCCTAAGTAAACTCGAAGCGCCGTACTTGTAAAGTCAAGTAGCACTGCATCAGATGTGAACATTTTCGCAAACATTTGCGGAAAAAGCATAATCATTCCCCATAGCAATGCAGCATAACTCAGACTCGATTTTAGTAACAGTTTATACGCCTCTTTTACACGTTTTACATTTTTTGCACCGTAATTGTAACTGATAATAGGCTGTGCCCCTTGACCAAGCCCTTGAAGCGGAAGCATTGCAAACTGCATTACACTTGTTAAAATTGTCATCGCGCCTACTGCTATATCTCCACCATATTTTAACAAAGAAGAATTAAAACATACAGAAATTACGCTTTCACTTGCCTGCATAATAAATACGGAAAGTCCTAATGCCAAACTTGGAAGAACAATTTTTCTTTCCCATTTCATGTAACATTTTTTAATTTTTAAATTTGTTTTCTTTCCAAATAAGAACCATAATACCCAAATACAAGATAACGCCTGTGAAAGAACAGTTGCAAGCGCTGCTCCTCTGACACCCAAGTTAAATCCAAAAATGAAAATAGGGTCTAATATAATATTAGAAACCGCTCCAATCAAAACGGAAAGCATTCCTGTTTTAGCAAATCCCTGTGCAGTAATAAACGCATTCATCCCCAATGTCAATTGTACAAAAATTGTACCAACAGCGTATATGTTCATATAACTTACTCCGTACTCAATCGTATTTTTACTTGCACCAAACGCCATTAAAAACTGTCTGTTAAATACTAAAAGTATCGTTGTTAATAAAAGGGAAATAACAATCTGTAAAGAAAAACAGTTACCCAGTGTTTTTTCTGCTGATTTCCTATCGCCTTTTCCCATAAAAATAGTCGCTCTCGGAGCGCCACCATTACTAATTAACGCAGCAAAGGCAGCTACAATCATAATTAACGGCATACATACGCCCACACCTGTCAAGGCTAACGCTCCTACATCTTTGATATGTCCGATATAAATTCTATCGACAATATTATAAAGCATATTAATAATTTGTGCCGTTACCGTAGGAAGCGCTAATTTCAATAACAACTTTCCAACCGGTTCTCTTCCCAAAAAATCTTTATTATCTTTCATCCTTTTATCACCTCTCCAAACCTTTAAAAACATTTTCCAGTATCTTTTCATTTATCCGAAAATACAATTGTATTTCTTCTTCTGAAAGTCCGTCAAAAATCTTATTACCATACTCTTCCCTTACTCTGTCAATACCATGAACCATATTATTTGCTTTGTCAGTAATGCAAAGATGTATTTTCCTTCTGTCTTCTTTATCGGGAAAACGCTCTAAAAATCCTTTTTGAATAAGAGATTCCACTCCTTGCGATACATTGCCTTTCGGAAGCATACGCCAGAAAGAAATATCTCCCGCCGTATCTTTTTCCGGATTATTATGCAAAAACCCCATAATGTTGACTTCTATTTGAGATAGTCCATACTCTTTTCTCACCGATTCCAAACATTTATCATTCAATTTGCCCAGTCCTCTAATCATTAAGAGTATATCTGTTATACGCTGCATGGCGTTCACTCCTTTAATAGTTTCTTTTAAAATTGTTTTTTTTAGAACTTTATGCATATTTAATTATATACTCTTCACCATTTTTGTCAACTTACATTTTTCCAATTTTTTTCAAAAATAGTGTTGACATTATAACCGTTAAGTGTTATATAATATATAGAACAAATAAAACAAACAATTTTTCAAGGAGGTATGACCTATGCTATTAGCAAACAGAAATTATGATTTATTTGACGAAATGTTTAAAGACCCGTTCTTTACTCGTCCTTTTGAAAATGCCTCTTCACAGATTATGAAGACCGATATTCATGAAAAAGATGGAAATTATTTAATAGAAATGGAACTGCCGGGATTTTCAAAAGAAGATATTAAAGCCGATTTAAAGAATGGTTATCTGACCATTACTGCTGAAACAAATCAGACAAACGAAGAAAAAGATGCTAAAGGAAACTGTATCCGCAAAGAACGTTATACCGGAAGTTGTAACAGAAGTTTCTATGTAGGAGAACAGATAACACAGGAAGATATTAAGGCTGCCTTTAAAGACGGAATTCTTCGATTACAAGTACCAAAAGATACCCCTCAGGTAGCAGAACAACCAAAACTCATTACGATAGAATAGCAGATAAAATAATAAAAGGCGGAAAATTCCGCCTTTTTATTATTCTATCCCGCCTGAATTAAAAATCCTTTTCTATCCAATTCTTCTTCAATCATATCTAACGTTTCTATGCTATCCGCACTTACTTTATGATAATGGTAGCCGGAAGTAATATTTTTTAACGGACTAGATTTTCCATTATGAATATCATCCATAAATTCTTTTATTTTTCTTCTGGAATTAATCTGCAAATTCGCTTCCATATGTCCATATACTTTGTGATTTATCATTACATTATCTATGCAGCCGCCATTGTCAACAACCGTACACAGTTCCTCTTCCAACTGCTCATCTGTATGACGCACTTTAAATACCCTGCTGATTGACTTTGGGGCATTTAGAATGTAGCCTCTATTTGTAGAAATAATGTCATATCCCATTGCACGAATTAACGCAATGTCCTGTACAATTACCTGACGGCTCACATCATATATGGATGCAAGTTCTTTGCCTGATACTGCTGTTGTACTATTCTGTATCTGACTGATAATTTCTTCTCTTCTCTCTGAACCGGTCATTGTTTCCTCCTCACTAAGAAACTGCATGAAGATTTTTTAAGGAAATATCCAAAATCGGTGCGGAATGTGTCAATGCCCCACTTGAAATATAATCTACGCCCAACTCAGTTACACGGCTTATATTTTCTTTTGTTACATTTCCCGAACATTCCGTTTCTGCTCTTCCGTCAATGATTTTAATTGCTTCCTGCATTTCTTCCGGTGACATATTATCTAACATAATAATATCCGCACCTGCTTCCACCGCTTCTTTTACCATATCCAGATTTTCTACTTCTACCTCAATCTTTCTTACAAATGGAGCATATTCTTTTGCCATTTCAATGGCTTTTGTTACACTGCCCGCTGCACCGATATGATTGTCTTTTAAGAGAACCCCGTCAGACAGATTATAACGATGATTATATCCGCCTCCTACACGAACGGCGTATTTCTCAAAAATCCTCATATTCGGTGTTGTCTTTCTTGTATCAAGAAGTTTTGTCTTTGTTCCTTCTAAAAGAGCAGCCACAGAATTTGTATATGTAGCGATACCGCTCATTCTCTGTAAATAATTTAACGCTACACGTTCTCCGGAAAGAAGTACGCGAATATCTCCTGTCACTTTTGCCATTAACTGTCCGTTTTTTACCTTATCTCCATCTTTACAGTAAAATTCTACTTTTACATTTTCATCTAATAAATGGAAGACCCTCTCAAATACTTCTAATCCGGCAATCACACCGTCTTCTTTACATAGCAAATCAACTTCTCCCGTTACCGCTTCTTTCATCACAGAATTTGTTGTTACATCTTCACTTGAAATATCCTCGCAAAGCGCTTCGCGAATTAATTTGTCTGCCTGTAAATTCATTGTAATTGTATTCATCTTTTTCTCTCCTCTATACTGATTCTCTCTCAATTTTTTTTGCCGCTCTCTTGGCAAACACAACACTCTCCAACAGAGAATTACTTGCTAATCTATTTTTTCCATGTACGCCGTTACAACTTGTTTCTCCAACTGCGTATAAATTTGGCATAGATGTCTGACTGTCACTGTCCACCCAAATGCCGCCCATAAAATAGTGTTGTGCCGGAACAACCGGAATACATTCTTTTGTCACATCGTATCCTTCATCAAGGCATTTCTGATAAATATTTGGAAAATGACTTAAAATCGTTTCCTTTGGAATATGCTCCATTGAAAGCCACACATATTCTGTCCCATCTTCCCTCATCTGTTCCTGAATGGCCTTCGCCACCACATCTCTAGGCAGAAGTTCATCCACAAATCTTTCTCTTTTTTTATTATACAGCACAGCGCCCTCTCCACGAACAGACTCTGAAATAAGAAATCTTCTTCCCTTTTTCTTTGAGTATAATGTTGTCGGATGTATCTGCACATAATCCAAATGTTCCAAACGAATTCCATGTTTCTTAGAAATCTCAAGAGCATCTCCCGTTAAATGTGGGAAATTCGTGGAATGCTTATACCTTCCTCCAATTCCCCCAGTAGCCAAAATCGTATTTTTCCCATAAATACGCAAATGCCCCTCTTCATTTTCTGCTTCTATCCCGATGCACTTTCCGTCTTTCTCTATAATGTCTGTCATAGTCGTGTATTCATATATTGTAACATTCTCAAGTTTTTTTACCTGTTCTAATAATTTACTTGTAATTTCCTTCCCCGTAATATCAGCATGATACAGAATACGAGGTTTTGAATGAGCCCCCTCTCTCGTATAAGCAAACTCTCCACCCCTCTTTTCAAATTCCACACCATATCCAACCAAATCTTCAATTGCATCTCGGGAATTGCGAATCATAATCTCCACAGACTCTTCTCGATTTTCATAATGTCCTGCCTTCATAGTGTCATCAAAAAAACTATCATAATCCTCTTCATTTCGCATAACACATATTCCGCCCTGCGCTAAAAAGGAATCATTACTCTCCATATCGGCCTTTGTAATCATAATAATCTTTTTTTCTCTTGATAAATTCAAAGCGGAAAATAATCCCGCAACGCCTGTACCAACGATGACCGTATCCGCATTCAACTCCATTTTTCTTTCCTCCCATTATTTCGCAAGTTCCAGCATTCGCTCTAATGCCTTTTTCGATTCTTCTCTAAGCGTATCTGTTACCTGCACCTCATTTTCCCCTGTTTCAAGAACATGAGCAATTTTTTCCAATGTAATCATTTTCATATCATGGCAAATCGGTTCTGTTTTTGTAAAATAAAATTTCTTGTCAGGATTTTGTTTCTCCAACTCATATCTGACACCATTTTCTGTACAGATAATAAATTCTTTACTCTCACTTTTTCCTACATAGGAAATAATACCTGAAGTACTTCCGATATAATCTGATAAATCACAGATTGCTTTTGGACATTCAGGATGAGTTAATATCTCTGCATTTGGATGTAATTCTTTTTCTCTCCTCACTTCTTCCAAACTGACCTGTTCATGAATCGGGCAATAACCTTCATTAAAAACAAACTGTTTTTCAGGAACCTGTTCCGCCACATATCTTGCCAAATTTCGATCCGGAATAAAGAAAATATATTTATTTGGCAGTGCCTTTACGATTTGTACTGCGTTTGCTGACGTTACACACACATCTGAATGCTGTTTTAATTCCCCTGTAGAATTGATATAACATACTACCGCCAAATCATCATATGTATCTCGCATTTTCTGAATGGTATTCACATCTGCCATATGTGCCATTGCACAGTCTGCAGACATATCCGGCATCAGAACTGTCTTTTCCGGATTTAAAATCTTAGCACTTTCTCCCATAAAAGATACTCCGCAAAATACGATTGTCTGCTCTTTCAATCCTACGGCAACCTTACTCAGATAAAATGAATCTCCTATGTAATCCGCTATTTCCTGCACTTCATCCGACACATAATAATGTGCTAAAATCACTGCGTTCTTTTCCTCTTTTAACTTTTTAATTTTTTCAATAATATTCATTTTTTCCTCTCCCTTGTTAAACTTCCACTATTATAGCACTACACTTTACAAGTGACAAGACACCTGTTATACAAAAAACTTTTCTATCTCTCTTATTTTTTAATCATTTTGCGCAATATTGACACAATTTTCATTACGTGCTATATTTGAACAGGAAATATTTAAGAAGAACAAGAAGGGGAGCCGAAAGGCTGAGAGGAAGATTATGCTTCGACCCTTATACCTGATTTGGATAATGCCAACGTAGGAATCTTTTGGGACTTCTTTACCTATTCTTGTTCTCCGTCAAAAAGGAGGAATTTTTATGTTTCAGTTACTCGTCAATCAGGACGGTGGATTAACCACTACAGGTTATGCCGTCACTATCATTATCGCTATCGTTGTTCTGATAGCAGCACTCATTTTAGCCGGAAAGGCTTCAGACAAAAAGAAATTCAGCACAAAACAGTTAGTTTTCTGTGCAATGGCTTTAGCACTTGCTTTTGTCACTTCTTACCTCAAAGTATTTGAATTACCTTTTGGTGGCTCGGTAACAGCCTGTAGTATGTTATTCATTGTACTTATCGGCTATTGGTATGGAGCAAAATCAGGTGTGCTTCTTGGATTTGTTTTCGGTATTATGCAGTTTTTACAAGAACCTTACGTCCTTTCATTTTTCCAAGTATGCTGTGACTATCTTCTTGCTTTTGCTGCACTTGGTCTTGCAGGTTTTTTCGCTCACAAAAAGAACGGCTTAATTAAAGGATATATCGTCGCCATTCTCGGACGCGGTGCTTTCCACGTTCTCGGCGGATATTTATATTGGATGGACTATATGCCTGACAACTTTCCAAAAAGTTTAGCATCTCTCTATCCGTTCATTTATAATTACGGTTTTATTTTGGCGGAAGGATTAATTACAATTCTTATCCTTTCTATTCCTGCCGTAAAAAAGGCTTTGGAACAGGTAAAACGAAACGCCTTATCATAAATATATGTATAAAAAATACAAGTTCTAAAATTAGAACTTGTATTTTTTATATCCTATTCTTCTTCCTCCTCGCTTTCTTCGGAACTTTCTTCTTTTCCCTCTTCTTCCTCTTCCGGATCTTCATTCATCTCTTCTTTTTGTTCTTCCTCTATTTCCGTCGACTCATTCTCAATATTTTCCTGAGGATTTTCTTTTGGCTCGTCATTTTCCTCTTTTTCTATATCATCCACATCTTTTATATCATCATCTTCGCTATTGATATATTTTTCCAATTCACTCATAGGCATTTTTGCAAGTGTTTCAAAATCCAACTGTGGATTTTCTTTCAATATTTCCTGAATAAAAATCACTTTTCCGGGACCTATTCCGTATTTTTTTGCCTGCTCTTCAATCTCCCTGTTGCTTTGGATACTCTGTGCATATACTTTTCCTTTTCCCAACAGCGACCGTAAACAGTTATCCACTTCTTTTTCAAGTTCCATACACATCTTGTCCGCTTTTTCCTGATTTTTTCCTTCAACCGATAATAAAATCATATGTTTCGTTTCACTTAAATATCCTTGCTTTATCATAGAGCCTAAAATGGCATTTAAAGCGACATCTACATCCGTATGTTCCAGTTCCATATCTGCCAAAATTTTTTCTCCGTCTTTATTATGAGCCACTGCCCTAACAACTTTTTGTTTCGTATTCGTCTGCAACTCTACACTCGGATTTACATCCAAATACACCGTTGTCTGTACATACAGATTTCTATAGAGATAAATGGCGGTGCAAAGTAGAAAACAGGCTGCAACCAATGATAAAACAGTCATATTCGTTCTCTTCCCTGTTTTTTTCATCGGTACACCATCCAAATACCATTCATTTCCCCTCGCTTTTTCTACCGGTCTGTTCCATATCTCCTCCTCACGATTTGGCGACAATTCCTGAAAAGCATTCTTTATATGTTGTTCTATATCTTTTTTCATATTCTCCCCTCCAGTTGTCCACGTAATTTTTTCAGACCTCTGTTATATTTTGACAAAACCGTAGATACAGGAATATCTAATAAACTACTGATTTCCCTATGTTTCATCCCCGAAACCGCGTGTAGAACAATAATCTGACACTCTTCTTTTGATAAAACTTCAAATGCGGTTTCCAATACTATCCTGTCTTCTCTATCCGTAATCCGTCCAAAGTCAATGGCATCCTTTAATTCCTCCTCCGGACAGTAAAACTGTCTTTTTTGTTGTCTGTATTTCATTAAACATATATTTCTTGTAATGGTCAAAATCCACCCTAACGGTTTTCCCTGCGGCTGATACAAATGTGCTGCCCCACGAATTTTTAAATATGTTTCCTGCATCGCATCCTCAGCATCCATTTGATTATGTAAAATAGATAAAGAATACGCATACACAACACTCTTTGTCTGACAGTACAAACAACAAAATGCATCTTTATCTCCCTCTCCGATTTTCTCAAAGAGAGTTTCATCAATCTGTATTGTATCCTGCTGCCTCGGTTCCTGACCTGCAATATCGGCAAATATAAGCATAACAATTCCCCTCAGTCTTTTTTCTTCATTCTATTATAACTCATTCTTTTCTCTTTGAACAAGTCCCGAAATAATACACAGATTACCGTTTCGGCAGCGAAGTCCGTCTATAAATTCTTTTTCCCTATCTGCATCACGAAGTTCAATCCTGTAAGATAACTCATACATCGTTCCCATATTTGTTGTTTTTACCCTCTCCAAACGACAATTCTTTGTATACTCCATAAACAAGTCATCAAAAATACCTGTATAATCCAAATCTTCAGGAATTGTAATACGAAGTTGTCTTTCTTTTGAAGGCTGTATTCCAAAATGTAACTTCTCCAAGATAAAAATCGCACTTCCAACAAAAACGGTAATTCCGACTGCAAGTGTCAAAAATCCCATTCCTGTTGCCAAACCTACTGCCATTGCGAAAAAGATAAATCCAATCTCCCTAGCCGTCCCTGTTGCACTTCTAAACCTTACTAACCCAAACGCACCAAGAACTGCAACCGATGTTCCAAGATTTCCATTTACAATCATAATAACCGACTGTACAAGCAATGGAAGAACTGCCAGTATAACAGTAAAATGACTGATATATGAACTCTCCCTCTTATATAAAAATGCAATTCCAATCCCGAGTATCAATGCTGTCACCATTGCTAAACCTACCGATTCTATTGAAAATGTTCCCACATGAAAAATACTACTTAACATACTTCTCTCCTCCTTAATGTATCCCAATTTTCATTTCTGTGTATCATCATTTCTTCAAAGTGAAACTCTCCCATCTCTTTTTTATAAATATTTCCATATTTAGAAAAAGAGGTCGGATAAATATCCAACTCTGATAAAATCTCCGTAAACCATAGAGGTGTTGCTCCCATAATTTTACTTTCCATAAGATAGTATCCTTTCGGCAGGAGCAATTCCCCCTTATCACCATTTTCCAGTCCCATAAATTTTCTTCTGCTGCGAATATTTTCGTCAAATGTAATGCGAAACTGACTATCTTCTTTACCAAACAATGCAATTCTGTCATATGCAAGATAAAGGCTTTTCTCCAATGGATACCGTTTTAAGAAAAAATCTATCTCATTGACAATCTGTCCTTCCATATTGGGATGAATTCCTCTTTCCACATAATCGTATGCTTCCTGTAAAGTCAGTTCTATCCTTCTTTTATTAACAACTTTCCGATACTTTTTCTTAATTTCCAAAAATACTTTTGACTCTAAATTTGGAATACCATAACTTCTTAGCCTTAGTTTCTCTTTATATTTCGGCTTTTCGATTGAGCGTCTGATTAACAGTGCATCCGGAGTATCATAATAAATGTTACAGATTGTGTGCAACCCGTATTTATCTTCTTCCATATACGGTTTCAAACGATACCGCAGTTCCTCATAAATCTCCTCCGGCATAATATATTTTTTCTCATATCGATTAAATACTGTCTGTGCCATATTCTCCCTCCTCTCTTCTACTCTACTTTCTGATGTAGTTCTAAATCCCGTCCATCACTGATCACGGTAATATTTCCATCCTTTGTTTCAAAATAACGTACATTTCTCTTTTTTAATTCTTCCAAAGTTTCCTTATCCGCCGGATTTTTATGTGATGTACAGATTGCCGCACACTCCGGTTGAAGTACATTTAAAAGATTTTTCAGTTCTGTTTCATACACTCCATGATGTGCCACTTTGAGAAAATCACATTTTCCTACCACTCCGCTTTCCAGCCATTGTCTTATCCTCTGTTTTTCTGCATCTCCCATAAATACAAGTCTGTTCTTTCCGTGGGTAACAGTTGTAATAAGGGAAAGATTATTGTCCATCTCCACAATATTTTCCGAAAGTTCATATGATAATGGCGGTTCAATCAACACATTTATATCCTGTACGGTAAATTCCATATTTTCATTTAATGCTTTCGTTTCTACCTTATGCTCTTTTAATGCATTAATAAAATCACTGTACTCCACTGTCTGTCCCTGATAATTCGGAATAATCGCCCGCTGTACCTTCAGACTTTCTACAAGAGTATCCGCCCCACCCACATGATCTTTATCAAAATGAGTAATAATCAAATCATTCACCGTATCTTTGCCCTGTTCTTTCATATAAGTGGCGATTTCTTCTCCATCTTCTTCCTCGCCTGCATCAATGACCATTGTATACCCTTCTTTCTCTAATACAATCGCATCCGCCTTTCCTACTTTAAACAGCGTTACCTTGAGTGCATTTCTAGGTGTTTTCTCGTTTTCTTTCCCTTGCTGTTTCCACCATATCCCCGCTAACAATCCTGCCAAAATCAGTAGAAACAAAAATAAAAATATTCCGCATTTTTTTCTTCTTTCCATCACTCTTCCTCCTTTTCTATAAGAACAATGCTTGAAGATGGAATTTTATTGCATAAAAAATAAAAAAATTTAAGTATAGACAAT
>NZ_BAAHSI010000046.1:0-823 GCF_054601575.1 Faecalimonas canis
ATCATAACCACCCGTCCAACGGGTGGTTTGCTCTAGGGCTATAAGCCCTTGTTACTAGGCCAGCGTCTCAAGGCGCTGGCTTTCTCTTTCGGCTATGGGAATTCTGTTTTCACAGCCTTCCCACAGCTCCGTTCAAGCCATATTGCTCTTGACTCGTCGCTACCCCTTAAGGGGTATTGTTACTACTTGACATTAACCCTTAAAAGGGTCTTCATATTCTTTTACACTTAATTTATCCATTGCAATATCGTGCTTTTCTTGTTCCTGGATATATTTTTTTATTGTTGCCTCATTTAATCCTACCGTACTAACATAATATCCTTCTGCCCAGAAATGACGATTCCCAAATTTATACTTTAAATTTGCGTGTTTATCAAAGATCATAAGTGCACTTTTCCCCTTTAGGTATCCCATAAATGATGATACACTTATCTTTGGTGGAATGCTTACTAACATATGGATATGATCCACCATTAAATGTCCTTCAATAATTTCAACACCTTTATAACTACATAGTTGCTTTATAATATCTCTGATATCCGCTTTATATTGATTATAAATTACTTTTCGTCTATACTTTGGTATGAAGACGATATGATATTTGCACATCCATTTTGTATGTGCAAGTGCATTTTCTTTCTTCGCCATAAATCACCTTTCCTTTCTGCAATATAGCCTGAACAACTTTATTGTAAATGGAAAGGTGATTTTTGTGTATAACAATCGACGCGCACCCGCATAGCGGGTGGTTCATTGTTTCGCCCATCTCCATTTTTCGGATCAACGAAAAACTCCAATGGGCTCAACAGACTAAAGTCCATAA
>NZ_BAAHSI010000047.1:0-1782 GCF_054601575.1 Faecalimonas canis
TTTGCTCCGTTAAATCTAACAGACTCTTCTTTTTTCTCTACTGTACCCGCTGTGTTTTTCACAAAATAACTCTTCTTATAATAATAAGAAGTCAGACTGTAGACAAAGTTGGTGTTGGGGATTATTCCCAGCACCAACTTTTTGTAAATAGCCATTGTTTTAACAAAAACTGAGAAAAATACCAAAAATCTTTTATTTTAAATTCCCTGCTTTCCAAAATCTTTGCCAGTTTTTTTAGATTCATACATGCGAAAGTAAGCCCGGCTTTCATTTCCATCCGTGCTTTTCCTATGTATTGAGTATAACGGAAACCATGTTGTTCTTTCGCTGTTCCGAAAAGTCGCTCAATCGTTTCCTTTCGTTGTTGATAGATTTCTTTGTTACCTATTGTATGGCGAATATCTTCTGCTTTCTCCATATATTCTTCCCATACATGTCTGGTAATGAGTTTTACATGCTCTTTACTTTCTGTACATTGATGTAAGTATGGGCAACTGCTACAGATTAATCCGCAACTCTTATATTCACGATATCCCTCTCGATTTGTTGTACTGTATTTTAAAACCTGGTTCCCAGGACAAACGTAACAATCATAATACTCATCGTAAGCATACTCATATTTTTTGAAAAAACCTTCTTTAGTCATTGGTCGTTTATATGGAAAAAGAGGTTGGATTTCATCCTCTAGGAGAAGGTGTGCGATAGCAGGCGTTTTATAACCGGCATCCATTATCATCATATTTGGTTTGAACTCTTTTATTTTCTCATACAATAACGGGAATGTACGGCTATCGTGTTCATTTCCGGGATGAACAGTATATCCTAAAATCCAACCATGTTTATCACAAGCCGTTTCTACTGCATATGCAAAAACATGTTTATGCTCTCCTTTACGAAACCACCCACTTTCTGAATCGCTGGTGCTACACTTTTGTGTTTTTGTTCCTTCCGGAATCTGAGATTTTGTTCCCTCTGCAAAACTTCCTCCTCCATTTTCGGTTGGTGGTGGAGAATCATTTTTATCGTTATCTTTCAATGGTTTCTTTCCATGCACCGCCCGGTCTTTCTGAATTTCTTCTTTTAATTCCTGCTCGTACCATAATGCCTGTTCATGTGCCACTCGTTTTCTCATCTTTTTACTATTTGCACATGCTTTCACATGTGTAGAATCCACAAAAATCTGTTCTGTATCTACCAATTTAAATTTCATGCATTCTTCTAAAATCTTTGAAAAAATCTGTTCAAAAAGATCTGTATCTTTAAAACGGCGTGTATAATTCTTTCCAAAAGTAGAAAAATGTGGTACTGGATCCAACATATCCAATCCAAGAAACCAGCGATATGCGACATTCACTTCAATTTCTTTTATTGTTTGTCGCATACTTTTTATTCCATAAAGATACTGTATAAAAGGAATTTTAATCAACATGACCGGATCCATACTTGGACGCCCATTATTGTGAGAATACTTTTCTTCAACAAGTTCATAAATAAAGTTCCAGTTAATCGCTTTGTCTATCAATCGAAGCATATGGTTTTGAGGAACCATATCATCCATACAAAACATCTGTATTTGTTCTCTTTTTTTATCGGCATTTTTCGTCATCATAAGCCCTACCTCCCGATACCATGATTATATCATGAAGTGCTTGCAAAACCTTGAAAAATAAAGTTGATAACTGAAACATTTTTCTTGGTAAATCTATGGAAAAAAGTTAGAAATGTGGAAAACATGATAAAAGAAAAGCCCGGACTTTTGTCCGGGACTTTGTCTACAGTCTG
>NZ_BAAHSI010000048.1:0-11317 GCF_054601575.1 Faecalimonas canis
AAAACTTGAAACGGTCTCACATCTCATGTTCTTATTTATCTATAGTGGGTTTACATAACACCACCCACCGTGGTAATTTCAATACATCTCATGTTCTTATTTATCTTTCCGTCCGTACCTCCTGTATGCTCGGGTTTGGGAATTTCAATACATCTCATGTTCTTATTTATCGTGATAGCCGATTATTTAACACGGGAGATAGAAGTAATTTCAATACATCTCATGTTCTTATTTATCCTGTAGGAAGATATTCGCCAATTATTACATCGAATTTCAATACATCTCATGTTCTTATTTATCGTTTATTAAATTCAACATTTTATCATAAAATGGCATTTCAATACATCTCATGTTCTTATTTATCATAAAAACGTATATTGCTAACTCGAATTCATAAAAATTTCAATACATCTCATGTTCTTATTTATCGGATTTTACACAAAAGAAGAATGCTCTACTGACCTATTTCAATACATCTCATGTTCTTATTTATCACGGACGAAGAATTGGCAAAAACTTTAACTGCACAATTTCAATACATCTCATGTTCTTATTTATCGCAAATCCTTGTAGGGAATGTTTGGTCCGCACCCTCATTTCAATACATCTCATGTTCTTATTTATCGGTCTGTGTATTGTTTGTACTCGTCACCATATCCGTATTTCAATACATCTCATGTTCTTATTTATCTTCTTATCTATGCTCGGTTTGTATGTTGGAAAGATATTTCAATACATCTCATGTTCTTATTTATCGTATAAGGGGAATGGTTTAAACTATGCAGATGGCAATTTCAATACATCTCATGTTCTTATTTATCGCATGGCATTTAAAAGAATTGGTGGAGGACTTGTAAATTTCAATACATCTCATGTTCTTATTTATCGGAGTGCGGCTGGAAACCTATAACTTTCGTCAATATTTCAATACATCTCATGTTCTTATTTATCTGTAGTTATCCACACAAGGTTTTGTTTAGCAGCCGAATTTCAATACATCTCATGTTCTTATTTATCGAATGTCAAGTGCCATGTTTTTGCATTTTAAATTTATTTCAATACATCTCATGTTCTTATTTATCTTACAGAAACTTCAAGAAGAGGGAATTGAAGAAATATTTCAATACATCTCATGTTCTTATTTATCCGGGATATTCGGATGTGTCTGTAAACGAACCTTGTATTTCAATACATCTCATGTTCTTATTTATCGAACCCTTTAGCCTTTCCACTTTAAACTTAAAAAACATTTCAATACATCTCATGTTCTTATTTATCTTCCGCAAGTTTCTTTCCTTTATCCGATTTTTCAATTTCAATACATCTCATGTTCTTATTTATCGATGATAGCACCGTCAAAAAGTTTCTTTTCTGTCAATTTCAATACATCTCATGTTCTTATTTATCAATTAAACCAAGTAAGAACATTGTATTATCCGAAGATTTCAATACATCTCATGTTCTTATTTATCCTTTCTTCCGTTCTTCTATCCTTTCTTCCCATGACTATTTCAATACATCTCATGTTCTTATTTATCGCTTGTAGGTCTTCTTGTTGTAGTTACTGCTGAAAGATTTCAATACATCTCATGTTCTTATTTATCCCCGACTGTCCCGCTGTTGTCCCTTGCGTGTCCCCATTTCAATACATCTCATGTTCTTATTTATCTCGTTTAGATTATTCCCGTGAATGGGCAACTCGCTATTTCAATACATCTCATGTTCTTATTTATCGGTGCTATTAATATGCGAGGAGGTATTAGATTATGAATTTCAATACATCTCATGTTCTTATTTATCTTTAACCCTGCCTGAACTAAATCATTAACTTCACGCATTTCAATACATCTCATGTTCTTATTTATCCAACGCTTTTACGCCCTTCTCATTTTATATAATACGCAACTTTCCTTGATTTTTCAACGTTTTCTTGCTTTTTTACCAACCTCCTGTTTCTTTCTCAACTTTTCATAGAATTATTCTACTTCCCCCTTAATTTCATTGAATTTCCAGTATTTTTCACTCCACATCGCCTGGTAAATTATAGTATTAAAGTTTCCCCATTTTCAACTTCTCCCATTCCCAAAACTTCCTCACCAAAAACATTTTCATTCATCAATTTAATAATACAAATAAAATCCTCCTTTTCATTAATTACCTTCTTCAAATCTTGTCGAAGCATAATGAATTTCGACGGTGTCATTTCACCTCGAAAAACTGACTTTTGAAAATGGGATAAATATTTTTTGCACACTTTAAACACCTTTTGAACCCGTTTTTCACCAACATCATAAAACACAAAAGCATAATTATAATTTATCTTTTTTGCCACTTAATACCCTCCTTTTAAACTAAACGGAAGAAAATCCTTATCTTCCATAATTTCCTTAATCAATTTATAACAATCCAATTTCAACGCCGTACGATATGTAACCTTTCTCTTTAAAATTGGATGCTGAAATACAGACTCCATCCTTCCTTCAAAAGACTCTATAAATATTTTTCTTCCTTCCTCATTAAGTAAACAATAATTAACTTTCTTTTCAAAATGCTTACTGACTTGTATTTTACGATTGTTTACTAAGTCAAAAATTGTTCGATATACAATTACTGGCTTAAACACCTCACTAATATCTAAACTTAAAGAAAACCTATTTTCTGACGGCTCATGCAGAAAACTAATACGCTGATCTAAATGTGTTCTAAAAATTGCTGAAATCGTTTTTGTATAAAGAAGCGTATTCCCAAAAGAAATCATTGCATTTATAGGATTATCCGGTGGTCTTTTTACACGTTTATTCATAACGAAATCTTCTGGAAGAAAATATTCAAAACAACTATAAAATCTTGACCATAATTCACCTTCTACAGACATAAGTACCTTAATATTTTCTGCATCTTCTACATTTTTATAGAATTCTTTTTTAATCCAATCAATTGTCGGTTTTACTTCCTTTTTTTCATGTTTATAATAGTGGTATAAAACTTCATATATATTGATTCCTATTCCTTTTACAATTGCTTTTGCAATTTTCAACCTATCATTTTCAAACTTCTGCACCTGTTTAACCAATAACTTTCCACTCATGTATTGGTCTTTTGGATAAAATGTTCCACTATATCCGCCATAATAATTAAAAAAATGAACCACCACATGATTTTGTCCCAAAAAATCCAAAAGTTTACTGTTAAGACT
Organism: Faecalimonas canis; assembly: GCF_054601575.1. Lineage (NCBI taxonomy): Bacteria > Bacillati > Bacillota > Clostridia > Lachnospirales > Lachnospiraceae > Faecalimonas > Faecalimonas canis. The sequence continues at coordinate 3,197 of NZ_BAAHSI010000048.1, forward strand.
TATCTCATTTAAACAATAAATTTCTTTTGTATTTTCTATTGGAATATAGACATTCTTTCCGTCTTTTCTAAAACATAAAGAATTATCTTTTCGTGTCAACTCTCCCATCGAAGAAATATATTTTGTACTTCCCATATTATCCCTCCATCAAATATAGCAATACTCATAATATGCACATTTTTTACATTTAGGCTTATCTAATACCGGAGGTACCTCTTCCTGCATTAGTAATTCCTCAATTTCATATATATACTGCTGCAATTTTTCTTCCACCTCTTCCGTCAACTCTAAAACTATTGTCTTTTTATTTTGTTTATTTTTCTCCACAAACTCTAATTTCCCTTTTCTGCCTATTCCTTTATCTTTCAGTACTTTTAAATAAAAAATAAGTTGCCACTTAGATGCTTCTATATCCGCATCTGACTTTTTAACCTCTGTCAAATATTCTGCTGTCAGTTTGTCCAATCGGATATTTTCAATTGCAATTTCTGTGTTGCATTGTTCTGCACGTTCCTCATGAATTGCCTTCCCTATTTTTACTGCTTCACTGTTATCCTCCAAATTCATTCTATTTCCAAACAAATAGCACTGCCGTTTACAATGGAAATAGTAATTCATTAGCGTTCCATTTACCTTCATAATCTAACCTTCTTTCTATACAAAATTTATAAATTCTCCTATCTCTCCCTGAATCTTTTTTCTATCTAACTTTCCGTCCTTAAAATACTTTTCACCATCATCTATATAAAAAATCTCACCTACTTTATCATTATAGATTAAATTCGGATTTTTCTTTATTTGATAAATAAAACAATTCATTTTGCTCATAATCTGGGAAAGTTTTACTTTTTTCTCAGCATAGTCCATACTGAAATCTCCCAATAATTTCACATATTCCTGCCATACCTTTTTGCCATCTAGTTCTTCTGTTATTTTTCGGGCGAGATATACGGACATACTCCATGTATCTTCTTCAATTAATTTCATTGCACCTGCAATTTTAGGCCAATTCATTTTTCCAACCTCATCTTGAAAAAATGAATCTAATCCTTCATCGTCTGAAGAATTATCTACAATTCTTTTTAAAACATCTAATATTTTCTCATAATATAATGAAAATCGTTTAGATATTAAGATTTCTCTCATCTCCGTATTTTCTACAGTAAAGCGTTTATCAATCCGCACATCTCCGTCTTTATATATTTTTTCAGGTTCATCTACTTTGAAGAAATAAACTTCCCCTTCGCGTAAACAGGAACGATTAATTCTTCCCATAAACTGCTCCTCGCTATCCAATTTCGATATATTTTTGTAACCTATATCCATATCAATATCTACACCTGCTTCTACAACCTGTGTTGCAACTAAAATAATTCCGTTTTGGCTCTTTTTTACCCGCTGCAACATTCTACTACGCTCCATAATGCTATCTTCACCCGACATATATTCCACATCACACAATAAATCTTTTCTTTCTTTTAAACATTCAAAAAATTCAGATGCAGAATCCTTTTTTATAAATTCCACTAATATCTTTTTCTTTTCAGAAACCTTATTCAATATATGTTCCAACAAATCCTCTTTTATATTATCAGACTCTAACAGTTCATAAGATACCTTGACTCTCTCTTTAAAACATACATGGGAAAAATATTTATCTCTGTTTTGCATTAATTGAACTGTTTGAGATGCACTCTCACACAAAACGTTTAAATTCGGTAGTGTGGCTGACATAACAATAATTTTCATATTTAATAAGTGTGAAAATACCTTCAAAAAATAAATCATTTTACCCCATATTTTATTTTTATAACTTTGAATTTCATCTAAGACAACTACGCTGTTCATAAACTGGTGAAATCCAAACGCAGACTCTCTCGTGTATCCAAACATTATGTCAAACAAACTGACATGAGTGCTGATAATCATTGGATAATTTAAAAATTGCCTGTCCAACAATGCTTTTTGATAATAAAATGTTTGCTCCGTTTCCTCTTCTTTCTCTTTTGCTTTTTGAGTTATCTTAATTGGCGTTAAGGAATTTACTACAGCAATTTGCTCCAAAATCTCTTCATTGTTGCCGAAAACTTTTTTTAGATTATCCATATTTTGTTCCACTAGTGTATTAAATGGATAGATATAATAAATCTTTCGCAAATCTTTTTGTTTTTTTATCAACTGAAAACTAAGATTCATCGCTGTATTACTTTTTCCACTTCCTGTGGGCGCTTCTAAATAAAATATTGAAGATTCTACATTTTCATGTAAAATACATTCCGCCTCCGTTAATATTTCCGTTCTAAGATCATTGATATTTTCCTTTTTTATATTCTCCATCGGTTTGGGATATTTCTCTCTCTGGTAAGTTCTTACACTTTTCATTACATCTGTCTTTTCATAAATATCTAACCATCTATCAATTTCATTCAAACTTCCAAATTGCTTAATTTCCTTCTGCGCCATGAATTCTGTTGTCGCATAATAATCACTTGCTACAAGAAAAGAATATAACAATCTTACATAGGTATATAGCACTATATTTTTTTCTCTGCTCCAATCTGTATTCTTCATTTCCCTCAAAGCATTCAGCAATTCCTTATTTGTTAAAGCAATTTTTTTCTGATAACTCTCACATTTTCCTTCACAAAATATATCTAATATATCTTTTCCCTCACCTTCTATTAACGAAGATTGGAACTTTTGAAAATCCTTAAGATCACTATGATGCTGGGCAATTACATAGGCATGATAAATAATCAATGGTCGGAGTTTCTGTTTATCCTCTTTTTCTTTTACTTCCTTTTTAAGTTCTTGTACATAATAATCAATATACATAACCGCTGATATTAAAGAATGTTTTTTGCCCATATGAGCAAACATATTTTTCTCTGTAATTTCTCGATTGCTCATTGCCTGTTTTTGAAAATCCGGATTTATTTTTCCCATGTCATGAAATAAAGGAATTCCCTTTATCATTTTTTCCAAAAACTGTACTCCAACCGCCGAAAGTTCCCCAAACATTTCTTTAATAAATCTGCTCAACATTTTTTCCAAACATTTTTCTCTCGCCAATATTTGAAAATATTTTATTGTACAGTCAAGGTGCTCTGTTAATAATTCCTGTCTAATAACATTCCCCTCATCATCACTCTCGATGTGTGCATAATATTTCTGTATTTCCTTTACAAGTGTATATACGTTTTCCAATCTCTTTTCTCCTCTTTTACAAAAAGGAGACCTTTTTTTCTAGCAGGCCTCCAGTTTCCGTCAATCTGTATTCTACTTTTTAACACTTTTAGTAAAATATAATTTTCTTTCCGTCACTCAGTTCATAAACTTTTTTCCTATTTACATTTACGGCTTCATCTGTATATAAAAAAGTTTTTAGTTCATACAGATTTGTAATTTTATGCAATGTATATGGCAACGCTTCCTTATATTGAAAAGTTCCAAATAAATCCAACTCCTCTTTATCATCAAAATCTAAATCTGCTACTGAAACAAATTCAACCGGAGAAAGACAGTCCAATCCGCCTAATTCAAAATCACATACTGTGGCTTCTTCCACCACAACATTACTGATGCTTGCGGGATGATCATTTTTCCCCAAATAAGGATAATAAACACATCTTTTTTCACAAATTGCTTCTTTTATTTTTTGTGCTTCTTCTGAATCTATCAACAGACAAATTTCCCACTCCGGATTTTCCAACCACTGTTCTTTTACAACTAAATTTCCTCCTTGCTCCTTTGAAGCATATCCTACGGAGTTATTAAAGATCTGAACTTTTTTTGTTATATATCCTTTTTCTTTTTTAGGAAGAATGGAAAGTTGCAAATCCTGTAATTTCTCATAAAACTCAGGTAACTTTTCTGTTAATTTCACTTTCTTTTCGCGTTCAAATCCACTCATTTGCATATATCCGCCATATCCCAATATCGCACCAAACATTCCAAGCAACGCCACTTTATGAATATTTCCATAAGTAAAATAGTAATATGTATTTACTTCTGGTTTTTTAAAAAAAGCAGTATTTCCACTCAAATTAAATCGCAGTATTTCCATCGACTACACCTCTTTTTGTGTGCGGATATCATATTGCTGCATATTTTCAGATACTCCTTCTAAAATAGTTGTATGCGGATTATAGTAAATATCCACTCTTTCAATTTTTTCTCCCAATTCTTTTAACAATTCCGAACACTCTACTTTTATTACATTCTTTTCTATTCCTTTTTCAAACTGAATATACTCAGATAAATTTGGTAAGTATGTGTCCGCCTTTGTCTCAACAAATAGTGCAAATTCATTTTCACATCCTACCTTCGAGTTTGTTGCAAATGATGTGGCAGATACAAGTGATGTTCGTTTAAAATTCTGATAATCTTCTTCCGTATATCCTTCTGTTACCCCTAATTCTACTAATTCTTTATATGCCATTGGATTAATCACAAACGGGTAAAAATAGTGCGCTTCATTACTCACAATTTTTGTTCCCAGAGTAGAATTTTTAGCATCTTCATCATTTCTAAAAGGAGATAAAATCTGCTGTTCTTCCGCGTTTGTTCCTGCATACTTATTAAACCCCTGACCAATCTGTACTGCTCCTGTAATTGAAATATTACTTCCAACTTCCGCAAAAGTAGCACCAAAATTTTTAACATCTACACAGTTCATCAGATTTTTCAAAACAACTGTTACGTCTTTTAAGTCACTTCCCTCATATAAAAACTCATAGCGTTCTCTTAAAGATTTAGGCATTAAAGATATTTCTCCGCTTTTACTTGGCTCAGATATTTTCATTGATTTAATATACAGAACCTTTTCCCCTTCATTGTCCCACATTTTTTTCATTGGATATTTCAATGCTTTATCACTTCCAAATACTTCTCCGTCACTTGTTGTCTTTGGAAATCCTGAAAAATCCGCATTCCAATTTGCCATAATTGATGAAATTCCTAATACACCGTACACTCTCTTATTCATAACTCTTCTCCTCCTTTGTGTAAATAAGATTTTGATTTAAAAATCCAAAAATAATCATATCCTGATCAACCCTGCCACTCGGATTATATTCTTCCACCAATGTCATCATACGTCCTATGCGACTTGCTCCATATAAAATTGCATAATTATATCTTTTATATAATTGCAAAAGTTTTAATTTAATCACTTCATCTTTCTTTGCATTTAAAAACGGATTTATCAGTGACTGCTTTTTGTTTTTTGATTTACTCAAAGAAATTAAAAATGCCGCCATCTGTCCAACAGCATAATAATATTCATCATCGTTTTCCAGCCATGTTTCTTTTCCTTCGCAAACTTTTCTCTTCACACTTTTTACTATTTCCTGTTTCCTTTTCTCCATGTTCCCTTCTCCTTTCAAAAAATACTCTTCAAATGACCACCGTAAATTCAACTGCCACAAAGCCCTCTCCCGATACCCATTTAAAATACTTCCTTTTATTAAATCCAATGACACCTTTTTTATGACTGTGAAAAAATTCTGGTCAATTCCTTCTCTGACCCAGCCAAAAATAGTATCCCTCGATGCAATAATACTATTTTTTAATACTCCGTCTTTAATATTTATCTCACTCGCATCTACACGATAATTGCTTTCGAGATAATTCGAAAAAAAGACTTCATGAATTAATTTTCCGACTTGCACTCTTGTATAATATCTTCCATACTTGTCCATATATTCTGGGTGTTTTTCATTTTGAAAACAAATTATATTTTGAAAATCAAACGGTATTTCCAATTCCTGACGAAATCCTGTAATATTATCCTGACACTGTATTTCCAGCTCTTTTCCTTTTTTTATTCTCAAATAATACCCTGCTTCTACATTCTGCGGATCTTCCTCAGGATAATACGATCTAATCTTTCTTTCCACCGTATCCACATACACATCATACTTTCCCTTTGAAGCCAAATTCATCAGATAATCAAAAAACTCCCTTTGCAATATAACTTTATCCCCATCTAACAAGTATGATACCGGAATTTTTTTCGTCTTTGCAGCAAGATATGGTTTCTTCGCATTCATTCCCAAATTATTATCCGGAAGACCATATACTTTATTTTCTATTTCTACATTATAGTCATTATTATTGTAAATATTAGGAAGTAAATATCTTCTTTCTTCTCTCTCGATATTTTCATGCTCCGTTTCAAAAAATATTTTCAAATAATCCTTTTTGCTAAAATCCACATTTTCTAAATGAAAAATATGTTCCTTAATCCATTGCTTATTTCTCTCTAATTCATCAATCTGAACGGAACCCTCTGTTTCTTCAAAAAGTTCATATATTTTACTAGCCTCTTTAGATTTCTTATATTTTTGTTCTAAAGGTTTTTTTAACACTTCATAATATCCATCAATAATTTCTTCTGTCAATTTCTTTGTAACAATACTGTCTTTCTTGACAAAAAAAGAATAGTAATTGTTAGAATGAATCACTTTTTTACTGTCAACAGGTTTATTCATAGAGACTAATCTGCTATGGTAATCATAAAAACAAGCCTCTTCTATATCAGAATTACTCGTCTGAAGTTTCCTTGCTTTCCTATCTAACTTAACCTCTATACTCTCCTTAATATTCCCCTGTCTATCAACAAAAATATACGTTCCATCTGCTAACATATACGAATCCAATATAATGTCTCGCCCTCTTTCTCGCTCCTTATTTAACACTTCTTCAAATACTTCTAAACACTCTTTTAACATAGGAACCTCCTATTATAACCATCTGTAATTCACAAATCCCGCCCCGCGACTGTTCATCTCACACATGCCTGTTCCAATAGCCATATGTGCGAGTTGCTGTGCAGTAGGGTGATCTGAAATATGAATACAAAATTTATCACCAAGCAATTTAATATTCTTATATTCCATCGCTACCGGAACTTTATTTGAAAAATCAATCATCGTGTAAAATTCAAAATCTTCATCTAATTTCTCATTCTCAAATTCATTCCATTTTTTTATTAAGTTCACCTTTAACCGTTCTCCATATTCGAATAAACTCATATACTTCCGCCAATAACCACGAGCATCTTTCATTATGGCCGGAGTTAAAGTATACAAACATTCTATATGTTTTTGTGGAATAATCCTTATCTCTGACGTCAATCCTTTCATCTCTTCTGTATAAGTATTTACACAAATCTCACTAAAATATTTCGCAAGTTTCCTATCAATTGTCCGAACTGTCACTGTATAGATTTTCCCCTTTTTATACCCCCCATCTCTTTCCAGTGGATAAAGATAATCGTGGCTATAACACTTATAACAATTCGTTTCATGAAATTTCGATAGTTCTTTGTCTTCCAAAAATCCCTTATCAAAAAATGCGGATATTTTTGTCTGTACACGATTGAGCGGAATATCTTTAAGTAAAAATACTTTAAGCCTTATCTCAAATACCGTCATCCTTGTGTCCTCCTTTTGTTTTTGTATCGTCCTTTTCTTTAATCTCAATATACTCTTCCTCATTACATTTGTCAATATAAATATTTATTTACTATTGAATTTTTTGTACCATAACATTGCTTTCATTATTTTACTGCTTTACATCATATGTTTATATTTATCTAAAACCAAATATTTATTTACTATATTTCAATACGCCTCGCGTTATTATTTAACTTCTAATATTATTCTTTTTGTTCCATCTATCGGAATTCCATAATATATTTTCCCCAGTATAAAGTTCTATCTCCTCTTTCTCAGAGTCTATATCAAATTCACTTTCCATATCTGTAATTATCCTGAGAACTTCCTACTTTATACTTACAGCATCTATTCCTATCTGCCACCTCAAATATCTACTATTATAAAACAAACTGTTCTAAGTAGTCAAATATTTCTATAAGAAATGCTTCCCAAACTAATCATCATATAGTAATCTTAAATAAAAAAGGGGGAAACCAAAGAATTAGTAACAAATACCTGAAAAAAAAGAAATATTACTCCTTCTTAAAAGAAAAGAAAATATATGTAATAATGGAGTTTCATATAAAAACAAATTCCTTAAAAATAGTACGGAAAAGATTATCGATTAAATCTAATACCTTAGTTCTAAATAGGAGGAAGTGGTGTTAGAATATAAATA
>NZ_BAAHSI010000049.1:0-542 GCF_054601575.1 Faecalimonas canis
CAAACTTTGGGATGCTCCCTGAGATGTATTGAAATTCGCTTTTTTTACTCTTACCGTCTTTTTTCTCTTCGATAAATAAGAACATGAGATGTATTGAAATTCGACTATCCCTAAAAGTTCTAAATCCTCTGTGTGGATAAATAAGAACATGAGATGTATTGAAATCCCTCCACTTGTTTCAAAAAGGAACCCGGTTCCTTTGATAAATAAGAACATGAGATGTATTGAAATTTTTCGTTACCATTCCATTTCCTCCAAGTGCATGGATAAATAAGAACATGAGATGTATTGAAATATCCCATTAGGAACAATAACAATTCAAGAAACAAGATAAATAAGAACATGAGATGTATTGAAAGTAACGTGTCCACGGGAGCAAAAATCACAAATGGAAAGATAAATAAGAACATGAGATGTATTGAAACGCCTTTTTAGAAGAACCTTTGCTTTTGCCACCAGTTGATAAATAAGAACATAAGATGTATTGAAACCTTGAGGTCGTAACCAAATCTGAAGTTGATGCTTGGTGTTAGAATATAAAT
>NZ_BAAHSI010000050.1:0-2845 GCF_054601575.1 Faecalimonas canis
GGTGTTAGCAACACGTGCACGGTAGAGAAACTTAATCAACTCATCAGAGGATGGATTAACTATTTCAAGATAGGAAGTATGAAAGCCCTTTGTGCGAAACTTGATTCAAAGATTCGCTATAGACTTCGTATGTGCATATGGAAACATTGGAAAACACCACAGAATCGTGCAAAGAATCTCATAAAACTTGGAGTGCCCAGATGGGCGGCATGGAGGACTGCATACTCCACAGGGTATGCAAGAGTCTGCCGCGCATCAGATGTAAGCCAAGCAATAAGTAATAAGAGACTAGCCTCATTTGGGCTAATCTCTATGTTAGATTACTACACCGAAAGGTGTGTTACTTGTTAAGTTGATTGAACCGCCGTGTACGGAACCGTACGCACGGTGGTGTGAGAGGTCGAAATTTCTCATTTATGAGAAATTTCTCCTACTCGATTGTATATTTCTCTATGTTTCGGGCATGATAATTTAAGAAGCAAAAATGGAGGGAAATATGGTAGAGAAGATAACAACAAGAAAAGTGAGTTCTTCGCTTTCTGAAAACGTGGAGTATATGAATGAAATTTTACCGGTGGATGAAAGTTTTGACTTAATTAGAAGAGATATTGTCATTGGGGAGAAGAAGAGTTCTTTCTATTTTATAGATGGCTTTACGAAGGATGATACAATGCAGAAATTAATGACCTCTTTTTTGGGGGTAAATAAATATGATATGCCTGAAGATGCAACAACATTTTCGCAAAAACTCATTCCCTATGTGGAGGTGGATGTTCTTACGGAGTTTGATGAAATTTTGAGGAATGTTTTGTCAGGGGTGTCATGCTTTTTTATAGAAGGCTATTCTGCCTGTCTTGCTATTGACTGCCGCACGTATCCGGCGAGGAGTGTGGAAGAACCGGATAAAGATAAGTCGCTCAGAGGGTCGAGAGATGGGTTCGTGGAAACGATTGTATTTAATACGGCATTAATGCGAAGAAGAATCCGTGACCCACATCTTATTATGCAGATGATGGACATTGGAAAGAGTTCCAGAACGGATGTGGTTGTTGCATATATGGAAGATAGAGTGGATAAAGAACTTTTGAAAAATCTGACAAACAGACTTAATGCAATAAAAGTGGATGATTTACGAATGAATCAACAGAGTTTGGCGGAGCAGTTATTTAAGCGGAAATGGTTTAATCCTTTTCCAAAATTTAAATTTACGGAAAGACCGGATACGGCGGCAGCCTGTCTGCTGGAGGGAAAAATTGTTATTTTAGTAGATAATTCTCCGTCGGCGATGATTTTACCAACATCCATTTTTGATATGATAGAAGAGGCGAATGATTATTATTTTCCGACAGTGACAAATGTATATCTAAAGGTATCGAGAGCGATTATTACTATTGCCACAGTGTTTGTTACTCCGCTATTTCTTTTGTTTATGCAGAATCCGGAGTGGCTTCCGAAGATGTTTGAATTTGTTCTTATTCGTGATGTGCAGAATATTCCTCTTTTATATCAATTATTATTACTTGAACTTGCCATTGATGGACTTCGTTTGGCAGCGATGAATACACCTAGTATGTTAAGTACCCCTTTGAGTGTAATTGCAGGTATTGTTATGGGTGAATTTTCAGTAAAGTCAGGTTGGTTTAATTCAGAGGTTATGCTATATATGGCGTTTGTTGCGGTAGCAAATTACACTCAACCGAATTTTGAATTGGGGTATGCTTTGAAATTTATGAGATTAATTTTGCTTATACTGACGGCATGGTTTGACTGGATTGGATTTGCTATTGGATGCTTTATAGTTGTTATTTCAGTTGCCTGCAATAAAACACTGTCAGGAAGAAATTATTTGAATGTAAAATTAAATTAAAGTGTTTTACTGATAAGGAAAAAATGGTATGATATATTCTATATAGACGGGAGGTATCAGCCATGAGAGAATTTATTATTGCAACAGACAGTACAGTAGATTTACAAAAGACATTTCTAGAGGAAAATCATGTGTTAACCATTTCCTTATCTTATATTATGGATGGTGTTACCTATAAAGATTTGGATGGGTTATCCCATGAAGAATTTTTTGAAAGATTGAGAAACGGTTCGCTTCCTACAACTTCACAGATTAATCCGGAAGAAGCGAGAAAGGCGTTAGAACCTGTTGTGAAAGAAGGAAAAGATATTCTGTATATCGGATTTTCATCGGGGCTTAGTGGTAGTTATAACAGTGTGAGAATGGCTGCGGAAGAGTTGATGGAAGATTATCCTGAGGCGAAAATTATTACCGTAGATAGTTTGTGTGCATCCATGGGAGAGGGACTTCTTCTTTATAAGACGCTTCAGTTGAAAGAGCAGGGGAAAAGTCTTGATGAGATAGCGAAATGGGTAGAAGAGAATAAACTTCATATTTGTCATAATGTTACTGTGGATGATCTTAATCATTTGCATCGGGGAGGAAGAATTTCTAAAACAACAGCAGTTTTGGGAACAATGGTTAAGATTAAGCCGATTATTCATATGGATAATGAAGGGAAATTAGTTGTTATCGGGAAGGAACGAGGAAGAAAGAAATCGTTACTTACACTTTTGGATAAAATGGAAAAGCAAATGCAAGGCTATGAGAATGATATAGTAATGATTACTCATGGCGATTGTATCGATGATGCGAAGTATTTAGAAGAGCAGATACGGGAGCGGTTTGGCATTAAGAATGTTATTATTAATGGAATCGGTTCGGTAATTGGAAGTCATACAGGAGCGGGAGTTGTTGCCGTGTTTTTTATGGGAAATGAAAGATAGAAAAAAACCTTTCTGTTTTTAAAACAGAAAGGTTTCAGACTGTAGACAAAGT
>NZ_BAAHSI010000051.1:0-822 GCF_054601575.1 Faecalimonas canis
GTGTGGTTTTGAAGGTACAGAATATAGGGGATTGGTCAAATGGTATGATAGGAGTCTCCAAAACTTTTGGTGGGGGTTCGATTCCCTCATCCCCTGTCAAAAAGATAGTCAATGATTTTGGCTATCTTTTTTGTTGTATGGAAAATCTTTCATATTTTCTTTTCATAAATCATAGGATGTGTTATGGAAATGAAGGGAGAATTAGATATGTGTGAAAATAAGGAAAAGTATCAATATGTGGATGAAGCGCCATATCCACCTGTGCAGGTCTGTGGAAGAAACCAAGAGTATGCGGTGGCGATGCTTGGAAATGTAGGAGCCTGTAATTCTGAGATGTCCGCGATTTCACTTTATTTTTATAATAGTATTATTTTAGGAGAGCCATATGAGGAAATAGGACGCGTTTTTCATAAAATCAGTATGGTGGAGATGCACCATTTGAATATTTTTGGAAGATTGTCGGAAATGCTTGGTGCAGAACCGAGATTGTGGAGTGTAAATAGAGGAAGGTTCACTTATTGGACGCCTAAATGTAATAACTATCCTAGGAAAATTGATTCCTTACTGAAAAATGCGTATAAAGGAGAATTAGATGCGATAGATAAATATACAAAACAGTTATCATGGATCGAAGATGAATATATTCGGGCAAACTTAGAAAGAATTGTACTGGATGAAAAATGTCATTTGAATATTTTTGAATCATTATATGAAAAGTATTGTTAGAAAAACTGAACAATAGCACAAACATTATACATATGCGGTCACAAAGAGAGGGAACAGCACTTAGTGTTGTTCCCTCATTGTTGTATTAAGAAAACC
>NZ_BAAHSI010000052.1:0-5923 GCF_054601575.1 Faecalimonas canis
TATTTATATTCTAACACCAGTGGCAATATTTATTGAGATATTCCCCAATACTTTATTTTTGCGATAATAAACTATACTGATAAACATACATATAATACTTATTAAAAGAAAAACACAATTTATTATGCATAGATTATATAGGCTATTTCCACACGAAAAATATATTGCTACATTAGAAATATCCGTCCATAAAACAAACAAAGTAAAAACTATATCAACAATATACGCAATAAAAGCTAAATGCTTAAAATTCTTATACGCCCAAATCATTACTGAAACAATCAACAATAAAATAGGTAAAGCAAAAACAAAGGCAAATAACCACTCTAATCCTGCAGAAAAACTAATGGCGTCCATTTATTTTTCCCCTTTCACTACTTACATATCTTAATAATCCTTTTCATCTATCATATCTCGTAAATATTTGCGATATAATATTCCTTCTTTCTCATATAAAAAATACTCATACTCATCCGGCTCTAAAATATCTTTATCTCGGTATACTGTTAATTTACCTGCTTCATTCACAATATCTTTATCATTTATAATTGAAATTTTTACAAAATTCCATGTTAAATACAATGCTACCACTTAAAAAAATCAATATAAAATAATAGAATATCCGAAATAAAACTGTTTCTTGTTTTGAAATAAAATTTTTCCCAAAAACTATTGTTCCAATGATTATTACTATTTGCCACAAACAAATCAAGATATGTCCAAAATCTACATTAAACCATGAACGTAATTCAAGATTAGCCGTTACATGCTGAATCATCCATTTTTCCCTTTCGCAAATAATATATAAACATGAAAATAACTATTTTTTGTTCAGTGTGTCTTCTATAATTTCAATACCTTTATTGATAAAACTGATTTTTCTCTTACTTAATACCTTCCCATTTTCCGAAATAGACACATACGCTATACCTACCTGATCATCCTCTGTTGAAGTAGGATTTCCCGTTAATGTCGTCCACTCTATGTTAATATCATCCTTTGTAATACTTGTATCAAATTTAAGTTTATATTGAAGTGGTTTAAAAAATTCGGAATTCGATTTTGAATTAACAACGATTACATTATCCTTATCTTGATATACTTCCACAGTGTAGTTCACAATGTCTTTTTCACTTTTAACATACTCTTTATTCGGAGAAATTGTTTCTTCATACACCAATTCCATTTTTTTAACTGATATTAAATTACCATTTTTTTCACTGTCTTTTACTGAACAACCAATCAGCCCGAAAACCAATAAAGACAGAAACAAAACAGAAATTATTTTACTTTTCTTTTTCATTTTCAACATCCCATTCTCTAATTTTATAGAGTTTTTTCCATATCTAAACACTGTAATTCTAAACTACTACAAATAATTATATTTCCTCCTCACTACATTTTCAACTCCACTCTCCACAATTCTTTATACGGATTTGTTTTCGCCAATCCGATATGTGTTACTTTCCCTCTAAACATTCCAAACTCGCCCTGCAATACCTGAACAGCCTGCAGCATCTCCCCTCCCGTCAATTTCTTTCCCACGGTCGCATGAGGTAACCACTGCATTGGACGATAATATGGACTTACACTTATATTCTCTTCCTGTAAAAAAATATTATAAAAATTTTTCGACAGATTTTGTAAATAATTATTCAATACCGGAGTAATATAAATAACCGATGGAAAAAACATTCCGACAGAACACCAAATAACCTCTCCGCTACTTAGTATTTCCGCCTTTTTCCTCAGTTTTTCAATAATTCTCACATTATCCCCCATTTCAAAGGAAGAAACCGTAATATGTGGCGGTACATGATTTTCCGTCATAAATACGTTTCCACTCATTTCCGCAATTTTATCTATATACCTCTGTATCTGCTCGTTTGTTTTCTCATCAAAATATAATGAAATAAAATACATTTTTCCTCCTAAAACACCATATAAGCCCCATTCTCGCTCACTTGCGATAATAATTTTACCATGATATAATAACATAACTTATCAATACTTAATACAAAAACGGAGGTTATTATTACTATGTTACATATATTTGGCTGCCCTATGCACTCTGGCGTAGGTGAAAAAGGATTACTTCATAGTTTGGATTACTTAAACACACATAACACATCTTTACATTTGACAACAATTCCTGAAGTATCGGTATCAGAAGAAAACGCTACACATTTAAAAAGATTTAACAGTGTTCTTGAAACCTGTACTTCCATTGCAGAATACAGTTATAAAAATATTTTATCAAAAGGAAACATACCTCTTTTTCTCGGCGGAGATCACAGTGCCGCTATTGGAACTGTATCCGCTACTGCCACACAGTATGACAATATTGGTTTAATCTGGATTGACGCTCATCCTGACATTAACACGGATTTAACATCTGCCAGCGGAAATATTCACGGTATGCCTATTTCCGCACTTCTTGGAAATTTAAGTCCTGCGGGGGAAAAACTTTCCAAAATCTTAACGGACAATCCAAAAGTAAAACCAGAAAACATCGTTCATATCGGCTTACGCGATATTGACCCGCCTGAAGCAATTATTTTAAAAGAATTAAATGTAAAACATTTTACATATGATGATATTAAAGAAAAAGGATTGGATACTTGCTTAAATGAAGCGATTGCTCATCTTTCACACTTAGAGCATATCCATCTGAGTTTTGACATTGATGCTGTAAATCCTCAATTACTCCCAGGCGTTTCTGTTCCGGTAAATGACGGATTTACTATTCCTGAAATTTACCATGTATTTGAGCGTCTTCTAGGCGAACTTCCAATTTCTGCTTTAGATATTATGGAGTACAATAAAGAATATGATAAAAATGATGTGACCGCTGATTTTGTTTCGGAACTCATCTCTTTTATTCAGAAACATTTTAATTAATGATAAAACCCAAAACAGACTGCTTTTACAATCTGTTTTGGGTTTTCTTTTACTGATGTGTTCTATTATATTCATCCAAATATTTTTTTACATAATCTGTATCTGATGGACAGTCAACATACTCGCATCCATATTTCTGTCTTGTTTCATTACCTTTTCCCGTAATTAACAAAATAGAAGGATTTTCCACAGACTCAATAGCCTTTTTAATTGCCTCTCCTCTATCTTCAATCATCTCATAAGGACATCCCTGTGCTTCTACATATTCTGCAATATCTCTTGAAATCTCTTCTACAGGTTCATATCCCGGATCTTCTGCCGCTAAATACACCTTTTTCGCATATTTTCCTGCGATTGTACCTAAATCACGGCGTCTGGTAAATGCTTTTTTACCCGGACATCCGAAAATACTGATGATCTCTCTGTCAGGATATTCTTCCTTAATAGAAGAAAATAATTTTTCAAAACTTAATTTATTATGAGCATAATCTACAACAGCAATAATTTTATTGTCATCACTTGTAGAAAGTTCCATTCTTCCACTTGATCTTGCTTTTTTCAATCCCGAATACATATATTCTACCGGAATGTTGAACTGACTTGCAACAGCGATAGTGGCGAGTGCATTTTCTACATTAAATAATCCCGGCATAGTTAATTCAAATTCTTTATCAAACTCTGCACAGCGAACATTGAAAATCGTTCCATTTCCTTCTTTATGAATATTGTAAGCATAAAAATCAGCATTTTCATTCTGTGTACTAATTGTAACAACTTTTGGAGCACACTGTGCCGCTTCCAAAATTCTGTCTGAAAAATCTGCATCCAAATTTACAACTGCTGTCTTTGTCTTTTGGAAAATAAGAAGTTTTGAAGAGAAATAATCTTCAAAATCTTTATGCTCAATTGGACTGATATGATCTTCACAAATATTTAAAAATACTGCCACATCAAACATCATCTCATTTACTCGTCCATATTTTAGTGCCTGACTTGATACTTCCATCTCAACAAATTCCATACCACTGTTCAATGCATTTCTGAAATATCCGTGAAGTTCTACTGCCTCCGGTGTTGTGATATGAGATTCTATCTTTTCCACACCATCATAAATATCAATTGAAGAAATAACAGCACTTTCCTTCTTTCCGTTTGCTGCTAAATAATCATCTAAAATAGATTTCATATAATATACGGAAGTAGATTTTCCTTTAGTTCCTCCGATACCAATTACATTTAATTCTTTCCATGCTTCATTAAAAAATTTGTTCGCTAATACCGGCATTGCTTTTCTAATATCTTTCACAAGAATATACGGAACATCTTCGTCTAATTCATATTTCTGTTCGCTAACATAACAAACTGCACCGTTTTTTATCGCTTCCTTCAAATACTCCTCTTTAAAAGCCATTCCTTTACAAATGAAAAGTGTATTTTCTGTTACCTTCTTAGAATCAAAAGTCAACTGTTCGATAACTGTCTGTCCTTTTCCAAATAATTCTTCCTCGAGTAAATTATCCTGTTCTTTTACTAATTGTGAGTATACATCAATTGTATATTTATTCATCTGTTCCATATTACCCTCCTTGTATAAATCTTTAGTTTTTGCCTAATTGTTTTCAATTATACACCATTGATAAATAAGTGTCAAACTTGTATTTTCATACAACACAAAGTATTTAACATACATTGAAAAATAATTGTTGAGATATGCTTTTTTAATGCTATAATAAATATATGAAAAAATTTTTTAAAGGAGATATGTGAATATGAGAGCATATGAAAGATTATTGAACTATGTTGTAGTTCGCACTCCAAGTGATGAAAACTGCGAGAATGTACCTTCTTCTCAATGTCAGTTTGACTTGGCTAAAATTTTAGTAGAAGAATTAAAACAACTTGGGATTGACAATGCCTACGTAAATGATAAATGCTTCGTATACGCAAAATTGCCAGCCACACCAGGCTATGAAGATAAGACAAAATTAGGTTTTATCGCACACATGGATACAGTTGCAGACTTCTGTGACCACGACATTGTTCCTGTTGTTACAGAAAACTACAATGGGGAAGACCTTGTACTCGGCACAAGCGGACGCACTCTTGCCGTAGCTGATTTCCCACACTTACCAAGTTTAAAAGGACGTACTTTAATCACTTCTGACGGAACAACAATTCTCGGTGCTGATAATAAGGCCGGAATTGCTGAAATCATGACTATGTTGGAAAGAATTATTAATGAAAATATTCCTCACGGTCAGATTAGCGTTGCATTTACTCCAGATGAAGAAATCGGAACAGGAGCTCAAAGTTTTGATGTAGAAGCATTTGACGCTGATTTTGGTTATACTTTAGATGGTGATTTAGAAGGCGAAATTCAGTACGAAAACTTCAATGCTTACAAAGCAACTTTTGATATTACAGGATTCAGTGTTCATCCTGGTTCAAGTAAAAATACAATGATTAACGCAAGTTTAGTTGCTATGGAAATCAACTCCATGTTACCTTCCGGAGAAACTCCACGTGGAACAGAAGATTATGAAGGTTTCTATCACCTTGTAAGCATGAGCGGTGACGTTTGTAAAGCAACATTAAATTATATCGTCAGAGATCATGATGCTTCTTTAATGAATGCACGTCTTAACACTCTTCGTTTGATTGAAAAATTAATGAATGAAAAATGGGGCGAAGGTACTGTTAAACTGGAAATCGCTGAACAGTATAGAAATATGGCTGAAATCGTAAGTACTTGTATGCATCTTATCGAAAATGCAAAAGTTGCCTGTGAAAATGTTGGAGTTACACCAAATATTATCCCTATCCGTGGCGGTACAGATGGATGCCAGTTAAGTTTCAAAGGACTTCCTTGTCCAAACTTAGGAACAGGAGGACACGGTTATCACGGACCATACGAACATATCAGTGTTGAAGGTATGGACGCAATGACAAATGTAGCCGTAGAAATCGTAAAATTATACGCAAAATAAAAGAAATACATAAATGAAAATAAATATCCACCCGC
>NZ_BAAHSI010000053.1:0-666 GCF_054601575.1 Faecalimonas canis
TTTTCTTAATACAAAAAAGACTAACCAGTTAACTGATTAGCCTTTTGATACGTGGGCGAGAAGATTCGAACTCCCGACCTTTTGGTCCGTAGCCAAACGCTCTATCCAGCTGAGCTACGCCCACATAAATTTAAAAGATATGCCGCAGACCGGAATCGAACCGGTACGGGAGTATAAGTCCCGCAGGATTTTAAGTCCTGTGCGTCTGCCTGTTCCGCCACTGCGGCATAATGGGACCAACAGGGCTCGAACCTGTGACCCCCTGCTTGTAAGGCAGGTGCTCTCCCAGCTGAGCTATGATCCCATGGGATATTAAATTTTTATATATCGTTTATTCGATATAAACGACCCGGAAGGGACTCGAACCCTCGACCTCCGCCGTGACAGGGCGGCGCTCTAACCAACTGAGCCACCGGGCCATATTCATTTTTAAAAAGTGGACCTTCAGGGACTCGAACCCAGGACCGATCGGTTATGAGCCGATTGCTCTAACCAACTGAGCTAAAGGTCCAAATCTTTTTATGCATTGCCTAAAAGACCGCTTATCATTTGCATAAGCAAAAGCCGACAATCGGACTTGAACCGATAACCTGCTGATTACAAATCAGCTGCTCTGCCAATTGAGCCATGTCGGCATATTCAATTTAAATGACTCCTACGGGAATC
>NZ_BAAHSI010000054.1:0-679 GCF_054601575.1 Faecalimonas canis
TTCTAGGTGTTGGCGTTAGTTCTCTGCCGTCTTTGATTGTGATTGTAGGATTGACCCATTTTGGATTAAAACCAATGCTGAACTTCTTAGCAAGTTCTTTGCTGATTCCTCGCCTTTGCAAGTAGTCACTTTGATCTATCTGCTGGCTGGCTACTTCAATAACTTTGCGATTAAATTCATTAATCTTGTTACGCTCTACATCTTCTAGCTTAACTTTGAACTTGCTTACATTAACATGCACGTAGTCTGCTAGCTTGATATATACTTCTTTGAAGCCGTTAGGATAATGCACGCGGTTTGAACTATCCACGCTTGCCTGCATCTGATCTATTGCGAATAAGTCGAAAATATCAAAACTTGCATTGCACCCGTGGCAATATACCGTTTGACTAGCTGCGTAATAAGTCATGCTGGGATTCTTGTCCGCATGGTTTGGATTTAAGCAAGTGAAGTTCTTTTTTAAGTCGATTCCTTTGCCTGTAAGGTAGTCTGGCAATAAGGCTTTCAAATCGTCTATACTTGCTTTAACATTATTATTTGAGGATTTGCTATTTTGATTCATGATAAATCCTTTCTATAATTTCAATCACTGCGGTAGCCCAACAGCTACCGCCTTTTTGTTTGCTTCAACAGGTCTGCTCGCCTGCGGAACATTTTTAGCATAATTGAAGGGGCTAAC